>NZ_JBQJIK010000059.1:0-52479 GCF_052078665.1 Inquilinus sp. CA228
ATCAAACCGGATAGCGGCCGTCGTGCTCTGGCCTTCGGGACTCTGCATCATCGCCTCCAGGGTTGGTTCAGCAACCTCAACCTCTCACAGGCGCGGTCGCTATCCACTCCCCATAGGGTCTTGACCCGGGCATCCAGAAATGTCGATGCCGCTCTGGGTGGCCCTGGATTGCCGGGTCAAGCCCGGCAATGACAGAAAAAGGAATTAGGAGTGGGTCTGTGAGAGGACCGCGCCGTTACGACGCGTGGTCCTTCTTCCACTTCTGGACCTTGCGCAGGATCATGTTCCGGCGCAGCGCCGAGATGTGGTCGACGAACAGCACGCCGTTCAGATGGTCGATCTCGTGCTGCACGCAGGTGGCCAGGAGGCCGGTCGCGTGCGTCTCCTGCGGCGCGCCGGCCTCGTCCAGGTAGCGGAACTTCACCTCGGCCGGGCGCACCACCTCGGCCCATTGCTCGGGCAGCGACAGGCAGCCCTCCTCGGCTGTCTGCAGATCCTCCGACGCCCAGGTGATCTCCGGGTTGATCAGGCGCAGCGGCGTCGGCGGCTCGTCCTTGCCGGCGATGTCGATGACGATGATCCGCTCCAGCACGCCGATCTGCGGCGCGGCCAGGCCGATGCCCGGCGCGGCATACATCGTCTCCAGCATGTCGTCGGTCAGCTGGCGGATGCGGTCATCCACCGCGGTGACCGGCTTCGCCTTGGTCTTGAGACGGGAATCAGGGGCGATCAGGATCGGGAGCTTGGCCATGGCGCGATCCAGATAGGCATGTGGCGGACAGGGGTCAAGCTTCGCCATCGGCGGGGCTGCTGTGCCAAGTGGCTTGTGTTACGGTGCGCCCGCGCCGCTGGGGCGCGACGGAGAGACAGACAGGACGAGAGCCGTGACTGCGATAGCCAAGCCCGAAACATCGCTGCTCGCCGACATGGCGCCGGAGGAGCAGGAGCGGCTGCGGTCGATCGCCGAGGAGGTCCGCAGCGGTGCCAATTGGGTGGTGCGCAAGCGCAAGCTGCTCGACACGCTGCTGGCGATCGAGGCGGCGATCGGCGGCACGCCGAACGAGGCGCTGATCGGCGACGACAGCGACTTCGCCGCGCTGCGCGACGAGATCCGCAAGATGGAGGAGGCGGCCCAGGCCGCCGCGGCCGCCGCCGGCGAGGCGCCGGACGAGCCGCTGGACGAGGATGAGCTGGCCGCCGCCGCCAATGAGATCGCCTTCCTGACCGGCCTGCCGACCTATGTCGGCGCGGTGCTGGAGCTGCTGGACGAGGGTGAGATCGTCGCCGTCGAGCAGGCCGCCTTCTACCACCTCTCGGCCCATCCGGAGCATCAGCGCGCCGCCGATGCCTGGTTCGACGCGGACATCCGCAACGACAAGGCGTTCCGCAAGTTCCTGCGCGCCAACCGCGATTATTCCGACCTGCTCGACCGGTTCGAGGAGATGCTGGACGTGGTCGAGGAGGGGCCGGAGGACGAGGAGTTCGAGGACTCCCCGGCAACCCGGCACTGACACCGGCGGCCTGAGCCCCAGGATGAAGCCCGGAAACGCCATCTTCTCTGGCCTCGGCACCACGGTGTTCGAGGTCATGTCCCGGCTGGCGCGGCAGCATGGCGCGGTCAATCTCGGCCAGGGCTTCCCGGACGGGAAGGGGCCTGAGGACGTGCTGCGGGTTGCGGCCACCGCCGTCACCGACGGCTGGAACCAGTACCCGCCGATGCTCGGCCTGCCCGAGCTGCGCCAGGCCGTGGCGGCGCATGACAAGCGCTTCTACGGGCTCGAGGTCGACCCCGACAGCGAGGTCGTGGTCACCTCCGGCGCCACCGAGGCGCTGGCGGCGGCGCTGTTCGCGCTGATCGAGCCGGGCGACGAGGTGGTGCTGTTCGAGCCGCTCTACGACGCCTATCTGCCGCTGGTCCGCCGCGCCGGCGGCGTACCGAAATTCGTCCATCTGACACCGCCGGACTGGTCCTTCGACCGGGCGGCCCTGGCCCGGGCCTTCTCGCCGCGGACCAAGGCGGTGCTGTTCAACAACCCGCTGAACCCGGCGGCCAAGGTGTTCGGGGCGGCCGAGCTCGACCTCCTGGCCGAGTTCGTCGAGGGCACCGACGCCTACGTCATCTGCGACGAGGTCTACGAGCATCTGGTGTTCGATGGCCGGCGGCACCAGCCGCTGATCGCCCGGCCCGGCATGCGCGAGCGCTGCCTGAAGATCGGCTCGGCCGGCAAGACCTTCTCGCTGACCGGCTGGAAGGTCGGCTATGTCACCGCGGCGCCGGCGCTGGCGATGCTGCTGGGTAAGGCGCACCAGTTCCTGACCTTCACCACGCCGCCGAACCTGCAGGCCGCCGTGGCCTACGGCCTCGCGAAGGGCGACGACTATTATGACGGCGTCGTCGCCGAGCTGCAGGGCAAGCGCGACCGCTTCGCCGCCGGGCTGCAGCGGCTCGGGCTGGCGGCGCTGCCCTGCGACGGCACCTATTTCGTCAACCTCGACATCGGCTCGACCGGCTTCAACGGCGACGACCAGGCCTTCTGCCGGCACCTGATCGAGGAGGTCGGCGTCGCCGCCATCCCGGTCTCGGCCTTCTATGCCGAGTCTCCGCTGTCGACCGTCGTCCGCTTCTGCTTCGCCAAGCAGGATTCGGTGCTGGACGAAGCCCTGGCGCGGCTGGCCAAGCGTTTCGGCTGAGCGCCTGTCGGCGTCGGCTCTGGACAGCCGCGCGCGGGAATGCCTTCCTCGCGGAAGCGATCCTGCGAAGGGAGGCTGCCCTGTTCGGCCCGATCCGCAACCATCTGCGGCACCACACCCGCTTCTATTCCGGCGCGCTGCTCGGCGTGGTGCTCTGGTTCGCCCTGGGCGGCAGCGCCAGCGGGCCGATCGCCGTCGTGATCGCCGGCGACGCCTTCTTCGGCCTGTATCTCGCCTGGACGGCGGTCCTGGCCCGGCATGCGACGGCCGAGTCCTTCCGGCATCGCGCCGATATCGACGACGAGGGCCTGCCGCTGATCGTGCTGATCACGATGATCGCGGCCGGCCTCGGCGTGGCCTCGATCTTCAGCCTGCTGAACCAGGCGGAGGGGCCGGCGCCGCAGCACCTGGTCCTGGCGGTCGCCGGCGTGGCGCTGGGCTGGGCCACGCTGCACACGGTCTTCGCCTTCCGCTACGCCCATCTCTACTACGGCAAGGCGGGCGTCGAGCGCGGCAAGCGCCAGGATGCGCGCGGGCTGGAGTTCCCGGGCGACGAGGAGCCGGGCGTGTGGGACTTCCTCTACTATTCCTTCGTCGTCGGCATGACGGCCCAGGTGTCGGACGTGCAGGTGACCGATTCCACCATGCGCCGGCTGACCCTCGGCCACGGCATCCTGTCCTTCTTTTTCAACGCCGTGATCCTGGCGCTGGCGGTCAATATCGCGGCTGGCTTGGCGAACTGACGGGCGGGCTTGACAGGACCGGCCATTCGCCCGACCTTTATCGCAGGTGCAACAAACGAAAGGAGGTGATCCGATGTCTAGCGCTCCGGTGACCTTGATCTCCGCGGCGGCCCTGATGGGACGTGCGTCGGATCGGGCGACGTCGGCAACCTCCGGTCTGCCGGCCTGACACCGACCATTTCGTCGCGGTGATCCGCGAGCGCCGGCACTCAAGACCGGCGCCTCACCGAACGTTGAAACTCGAACCGCCGCCCTTCGGGCGGCGGTTCTGCTTCTGCTTGCCGCCGCCTTCCGGGGCGGCGATCTTGCGTCGGGCCGATGGTTCCGGAAGCGGACCGAGCCCCAGCATTGTGCAATGCACCCATGCGATGGGTCTCCGGCATTGACTTTCGACGTCCCCACCGCCACTTCTACGATCGAATTCAATCACCATCCCGGCATGGTTTCGCCGCTGCCCCGCGATACGCGGTCTGCAGCGCAGGACGGCGCCTCGTGCGCGTCCGTCAGGCCACCATGTGGGTCCGGAGGGGATCCGCCGGGACCGGCTTCAGCAAGGGAGAATAATACATGCAGAACGACAAGCCTCTCGCCGGCAAGACGATCGCCATCCTCGTGTCGAACGGGTTCGAGGAAGTCCAGATGACCGAGCCGCAGCGGGCCCTGCTCGCCGCCGGTGCCACCCTGAAGATCGTCTCGACCGAGCAGGGGCTGGTCAATGGCTGGCATGAGAAGGCGTGGGGTCACTACTTCGCCGTCGACGTGCCGCTGTCGAACGCGCTGGCCGCGGATTTCGACGCCGTCCTGATCCCGGGCGGTGAGCGCGGCGTGGCCAAGCTGGCCGCCAACCCGCACACCAAGCGCATCCTCCGCGGCTTCACCGATGCCGGCAAGCCGATCGCCGCCCTCGGCGTCGCGCCGCAGCTGCTGGCGCTGTCCGAGCGGCTCCAGGGCCGCACCGTGGTCGCCAACGACGCCGTCCGCGAGACCCTCGAGGCCGCCGGCGCCAAGCTGGCCGACGACACCGTGGTGGTCGACGGCAACCTGATCACCGCCCGCGACGACCTCGACATGGCCGCGTTCAAGGGTTCGGTGGTCGAGCACTTCACGACCGTCGCCGCCTTGGTGGCCGCGGCCGCCTGATCCTTCAGAACCAAGTTTGAAGGGCGCCGGTTTCCGGCGCCCTTTTTTTATGCGCTGCCGCCCGGCGCGCGATGGGCGTAGGTGGCGTCGAGGCGCGAGCGCAGATAGTCGGCACCCAGCACCGGCGGATAGCGGGCCGGCCGGTCGGCCGTGACGCAGCCGGGCAGCGCCTCGACCAGCGCCTCCGGGTTGGGGTCGAGGAAGAAGGCGACCGAGTACCGCTCCTGCTCCGGCGGCCGCACGCGGTGCGGCGTCGAGACGTAGACGTCGTTGGTCCAGCGCATCAGGCAGTCGCCGATGTTGCACAGGAAGCCGCCGGGCACCGGCGGCGGGTCCAGCCACACCCCGTCCCGCCGGCGCACCTGCAGCCCGGCCACGCCATCGGTCGCCAGGATGGTGACGTTGCCGTAATCGGTGTGGGTGCCGGCCCCCATCTGGCCCGGCGCCACCGTGCCGGGCCGCGGCGGGTAGTGCAGCAGCCGCAGGATGGCCATCGGCGCGTCGAGCCGGCTCTCGAAATGCTCCGGGTCGAGGCCGAGATCGACGGCGAAGCCGCGATGCAGCAGCCGGCCCAGGCGCCAGGCCGCGTCGAAATAGGCCAGCATGGTCTCGCGCCAGCCGGCGATCTCCGGCCACAGGTTGACGCCGCGGAACGGTTTGCCCGCGACCACCTCGGGGTGGTCCGCCGGCAGGTCGAGGCCGATGTTGAAGGCCTCCTTCAGGTCGGTCGGCTTGGTCTCGTCCAGCGTCTCGGTGCCGACGCCGACATAGCCGCGATTGTGCGGCGACCGGGTGATCGACAGCGCCGCCTTCTCGGCCGCCGGCCGGCCGAAGAAATCCCGGGCCGCGGCGAAGACCCCGCCGGTCAGGGCCGGGTCGATGCCATGACCGGTGACGGCGAAGAATCCGACTCCGCGGCAGGCTTCGCCGAGGGCGCCGGCCACGCCCCGCAGCCCTTCCGCCCCGCCGAGCCGCAGCGGGGTCAGGTCGATCACCGGGATGTCGGTCATGCGCGGCTCCGCTGCTGGGATGGCCCGATTACAGCGGGAAGGGCAAAGAGGCACAAGCCCGTGGGTATAGCGTGTTGCCTCTCCCGCCTGGCGGGAGAGGTCGGGCGTCCGCAGGACGACCGGGTGAGGGCTGGCCCAGGCCTCGACAAACTCCCCTCACCCGGAGCCGCTTCGCGTCTCCGACCTCTCCCGCAAGCGGGAGAGGCAACGCAAGTTTACGCCGCCTCGTCGCGTCGGGCCGGGGTCGGGGTGTCCCAGAAGTGGCAGGCGGCCTGATGGCCGGGGCTGCCGACCTCGGTCAGCTGCGGCGCCACCTGGGCGCACAGATCCTGCGCCTTCGGACAGCGGGTGCGGAAATAGCAGCCGGTGGGCGGGTTCAGCGGGCTCGGCAGGTCGCCGGTCAGCACGATCCGCTTCTTGCTGCGCTCGGCGTCCGGATCGGGCAGCGGCACCGCCGAGATCAGCGCCTGGGTGTAGGGGTGGCGCGGATTGTCGTAGATGTCGTCGCGGTCGGCGATCTCGGCCAGCTTGCCGAGATACAGCACCATGATCCGGTGGCTGATGTGGCGCACCACCGACAGGTCGTGGCTGATGAAGATCAGCGACAGGCCGAACTGGCGCTGCAGCCGCATCAGCAGGTTGACGATCTGGCTCTGGATCGAGACGTCGAGGGCCGAGACCGGCTCGTCGCACACGATCAGCTTCGGGTTCAGGATCATCGCCCGGGCGATGCCGATGCGCTGCGCCTGGCCGCCGGAGAATTCGTGCGGGTAGCGGTTGATCATCTCCGGCCGCAGCCCGACCAGGCCCATGATCTCCTCGACCTTGGCCCGTCGCGCCTTCTTGCTCAGCTTGCCCTCGAACACGTCGAGCGGCTCGCCGATGATCTCGCCCACGGTCATGCGCGGGTTCAGCGAGGCCAGCGGGTCCTGGAAGATGATCTGCAGGTCCTGCCGCTTCTCGCGCATCGCGTGGCTGTCGAGATTGGCGATGTTCTCGCCCATCCACACCACCTGGCCCGCGGTCGGCGGGATCAGCTGCAGCACGGCGCGCCCGAGGGTCGACTTGCCGCAGCCGGATTCGCCGACGATGCCCAGGGTCTCGCCGGCCTTGAGGTCGAAGCTGATGCCGTCGACCGCCTTCAGGCTGTCGCGATGGCTCGACCACATGTGCCGCTTCGGCATCGAGAAATGCACGCGCAGCTCGCGCACCGAGAGGATGGTCTTGCCGTCCGGCTGCTGGGTGTCAGTCATGGCGCGGGCCTCAATGACGGGTCCGGGCGGCGCGATCGGCGTCGATGACGGCGCGATCGGCCTCGGTCAGGGGCAGCTGGGCCAGGTGGCAGGCCTTGGCCCGCCGCACGTCGCCCGTCTGGAGGCCGTCGCCACAAGGGCGCAGCACCGGCTCTTCCACCAGGCAGCGGGCATGGGCGTAGCGGCAGCGCGGCTGGAAGTTGCAGCCGGGCGGCAGATCCTGCAGGTTCGGCGGCTGGCCGCCGATCGACGGCAGCTCGGCATGCCGGTCGGAGTTCAGCCGCGGCATGCTCTGCAGCAGCCCCTCGGTATAGGGGTGCTGCGGGTTGTAGAAGATGTCCCGCACCGACCCGGTCTCGATCACGTTGCCGGCATACATCACCATCACCCGGTCGGCGAGGCCGGCGATGACGCCGAGATCGTGGGTGATCAGCACGATCGAGGTGTTGAACTCGCGCTTCAGGTCGCGCATCAGGTCCAGGATCTGGGCCTGGACGGTGACGTCCAGCGCGGTGGTCGGCTCGTCCGCGATCAGCAGGTCGGGCTGGCACAGGAGGGCCATGGCGATCATCACGCGCTGCCGCATGCCGCCGGAGAATTCATGCGGATACATGCCGATGCGGCGCTTGCCCTCCGGGATGCGGACCAGGTCCAGCATCTCGATCGAGCGCTTCAGCGCCTGGCCCTGGTTCATCCCCTTGTGCTGCACCAGCACCTCGGTCATCTGCCGGGAGATCGGCAGATAGGGGTTCAGCGACGTCATCGGGTCCTGGAAGATCATCGACATCTTCGAGCCGCGGAAGCGGTTCAGCTTGGCCGGCGGCAGGCCCAGGATCTCCTGGCCGCGGTACTGCACGCTGCCGGTGGCGCGGCCGTTCGAGGCCAGCAGACCCATCACCGACATGAACAGCTGGCTCTTGCCCGAGCCGGATTCGCCGACGATGCCGATGGTTTCGCCGGCGGCGATGTCGAGCGAGATGCCGTTCACCGCGGCGACCATGCCGTCGCCGGTCTTGAACCGGGTCACGAGGTTGCGGATCGCCAGGATGGTCTCGGCCTGGGCGGCGGGGGAGGCCACGGTGCCGGTCATCGGGGTCGGGGTGGTCACGAGTGTTGCGGTCATTGTTCGGAGGCCTTGGGGCTCAGCGATCGCGCGGGTCGAGGGCGTCGCGCAGCCCGTCGCCGATGAAGTTGAGGCAGAACAGGGTGACGGCCAGGAACACGGCCGGGAACACCAGCATCCACCAGGCGATGGTCATGCTGCGGGCGCCTTCCGAGATCAGCACGCCCCAACTCGTCATCGGCTCCTGCACCCCGAGGCCGAGGAAGGACAGGAAGCTCTCCAGCAGGATCACCTGCGGCACGGTCAGCGACATGTAGACGATGACCGGGCCGAGCGTGTTCGGGATCACATGCTTGCGGATGATGCCCCAACTCGACACGCCGCAGGCATGGGCCGCCTCGATGTACTCCTTGCGCTTGATCGACAGGGTCTGTCCGCGGACGATGCGCGCCATGTCCAGCCAGTTCACCGCGCCGATGGCGACGAAGATCAGGAAGATGTGCCGGCCGAAGAACACCATCAGCAGGATCACGAAGAACATGAACGGCAGCGAATACAGCACGTCGACGACGCGCATCATCATGCTGTCGACCCGGCCGCCCAGGAAGCCGGAGGTGGCGCCGTAGGCCACGCCGATCACCAGGCTGACCAGGGTGCCGACGATGCCGACCATCAGCGAGATCTGGCCGCCATAGAGGGTGCGGACCAGCAGGTCGCGGCCGTTGGCCTCGGTGCCGAAATAATGCGCGGCCGTGCCGTCGGCCGAGGCCGCGAAGCTCGGCGCCGCGGTGAAGGCGGTGTAGTCGACCTCGTCCAGCCCCCAGGGCAGGAGATAAGGCCCGACGAGGCAGGCGATCGCGATGATCGCGAGCATCGCCACGCTGGCGATGGCGGCCTTGTTGCCGCGCAGGCGCCGCCAGGCGTCCTGCCACAGGCTGCGGCCCTTGATCGGCTTGGCGACGGGGGGCGGAAGGGTTCCGATGGTGGCGTCGGTCATCGCCGCGTCCTCAATCGTAGCGCACGCGCGGGTCGAGCGCGCCGTACAGCAGGTCGACCATGAGATTGAACAGGATGATCAGCACGGCGAAGAAGATCACCGTGCCCATCACCAGCGTGTAGTCGCGGTTCAGCGAGGCCTGCACGAAGTAGCGGCCGATGCCGGGAATGCCGAAGATCTGCTCGATCACGACCGAGCCGGTGATGATGCCGGCGGTGGCGGGGCCGAGATAGGACACGACCGGCAGGAGCCCGGCCTTCAGCGTGTGGCGGACGATGGTGATCCGCTCCGGCAGGCCCTTGGCGCGGGCGGTGCGGATGAAGTTCGAGCGCAGCACCTCGATCATGCTGGCCCGGGTCAGCCGCGCGATATAGGCGGTGGGCGGCAGGGACAGCGCGATGATCGGCAGGATGAAGGAGGTCCAGCCGCCGGCGATGCCGCCCGCGGGCAGAATCCTCCAGGTCACGGCGAAGATCAGAATCAGCAGCGGCGCCACGACGAAATTCGGGATGGTGATGCCGACCATGGCGATCGCCATGGCGCCGTAGTCGCCGGGCGTGTTCTGCTTCAGCGCGGCGATGGTGCCGAACAGGATGCCGAAGAAGGCGGCGATCACGATCGCGATCAGGCCGAGCTGCAGCGAATAGGGAAAGCCCTGATAGATCAGGTCGTTGACCGAATAGTCCTTGTATTTGAACGACGGCCCGAAATCGCCCTGCAGGACATTGCCCATATAGCGGCCGAACTGCATGTAGAGCGGTTCGTCGAGATGATAGGCCTTCTCGAGATTCCGCTTGATCTCGATCGGCAGCGGCCGGTCGTTGGCGAAGGGGCCGCCGGGCGCCAGCCGGATCATGAAGAACGCGATCCCGATGATCACGAGGATGGTCGGTATGGCGCCGAGGATGCGGCGCACGGCATAGGTCAGCATCGTTTCAAATCCCTGCCCCCGTCCGAATGCCGGACATGTCGTGGGGGTGAAAAGGGCGATGCCCGCCCACCGGCGCGAACCGGGGAGCGGGCATCGTCACGGAACCGGTCTTTACCGCTCGACGGACAGCCAGCGCGACAGGTGGTAGTCCTGCACGTTGTCCTGCCAGCCCTTCACCGCGGGCGAAACGGCATGCTTGGTGGTGTAGAAGTAGATCGGGATGATCGGCAGATCCTGGATCATCATCTTCTCGCCCTCGACCATCAGCTCGCCGCGCTTCGCGAGATCGGTCTCGAGGCCGGCCTTCTTCATCAGCTCGTCGAACTTCGGATTGTTGTAGTCCGACGTGTTCTGCTCGCCGATGTACTGGGTCTCCAGCTCGAGGAAGTTGTTGGCGTCGTTGTAATCGCCGATCCAGCCGTGGCGGGCGATGTCCGGGAACTGCTTCTTGTCGCGGGTCTCCTGGAAGGTGCCCCATTCCTGGTTCTGCAGGGCGACGTCGACGCCCAGCGTCTTCTTCCACATTGCGGCGATGGCGACCGCCACCTTCTTGTGGTTCTCGCTGGTGTTGTAGGTGATCTCCAGCTTCAGCGGCTTGTCCGGGCCGTAGCCGGCCTTGACGAACAGCTCCTTCGCCTGGGCGTCACGCTCGGCCTGGGTCATCTTCGCCGCATCGGGCTCGAAGCCCGGATAGTTGTCGGTGCCCGGCGGCACGAAGCTGTAGGCCGGCAGCTGGTCGGCCTGGGTCACATGCTTGATCAGCGTGTCGCGGTCGATCGCCAGATACAGGGCGCGCCGCAGGTCGGCGTTGCTCTTCCACGGCTCCTTGGTGAGGTTGAAGGCGTAGAAGTAGGTGCCGAAATACGGCGTGATGTGGATCTGGTCCGGGATTTCCTTGCGCAGGGTCGGGATCTGCTGGCTCGGCAGCTCATAGGTCATGTCGAGCTCGCCGGCCTTGAAGCGCTGCAGCTCGGCGTCGATGTCCTCGGTCGGGTAGAACATGACCGTGTCGATCTTGACGTTGGCCGCGTCCCAGTAGTTCGGGTTCTTGACCACCTTGACGTAGCCCTGCGGCACCGCCTCGGCCAGCATGTAGGCCCCGTTCGAGACCATGTTGCCCGGCTTGACGAACTCGTCGCCGAACTTCTCGTAATTGGCCTTGCTGATCGGGTGGGTCGAGTGGTGCAGCAGCGACGACAGGAAGTACGGGGTCGGCGCCACCAGCTTGACCTCGAGGGTGTGGTCGTCGATCGCCTTGACGCCCATGTCCTCGAGCTTCTTGCCGTCCTTGCCTTCGCGGATGTCGCGGGCATTGACCACCTGGTCGAGGAAGTAGCCGTAGTCGCTGGCCGTCTTCGGGTCGATCAGCCGGCGCATCGAGAACACCCAGTCGTCGGCGGTCACCGGGGTGCCGTCCGACCACTTGGCGCTCTGGCGCAGCTTGAAGGTGTAGGTGAGGCCGTCGTCGGAGACGGTGTAGCTCTCGGCCTGGCCGGGAACCGGCTCGCCCTTGGCGTCGGCCATCAGAAGGCCCTCGAAGAGGTCCATCTGGATGAAGGATTCGGGCACGCCCGAGGATTTGTGGACATCCAGCGTCTCCGGCTCGGAGCCGTTGCCGCGGTTGAGCACCATCTCGGCCAGGGCCGCGCTCGAAACGCTGCCCAGGAGGGCGGCGGCGAGCAGCCCGCGCGCCAGGATTTTGGTGAAGCTGTGCATGTGTTCGCCCCTACTGTTTCCGGTTTCCCGGTCACTGGTTTGTTTGCAAGACGCACCCCAACGGGCGCGTGCTCGTCCGTCTCCCACCAGCCAGGAGTGATGGCGTGGACGGTATCGTTTCGACCGCATTTGAGCAATCGAATTCGCGGGTCTGCTATGAATCCGGCGCGGGTTTCATGCCTTGCAAAAGTCGCAAAAAGGAAAGTTTCGAATCGGCGTTGCGCTTGTTCTTTACTTTCTTCTTGGCCTCATCTGAGCCGCGATTCCGAAACCGGCCGGGTTACGAAACGAAGCGCGAGCAGCAGGGCGAGCAGCAGCAGCGCCCCCGCCTGGTGCATCGCCCCCAGCCAGACGGGCACCTGCGCCAGCAAAGTGGAGATGCCGAGGCCGACCTGGACTGCCACCATCAGCCCGGCCAGATGGCCCCAGCCGACCACCGGCGTGCGGCTGCAGCGGGCGGCCAGGGACAGCACCACCAGGGCGGTGCCGATCGCCAGCCAGCGATGGGTGAACTGCACCAGGGCGGTGTTGTCGAACCAGTTCAGCCAGGCCGGGATGATGCTGAAGGCTTCCGGCGGCAGGAACCGCCCGTCCATCAGCGGGAAGGTGTTGTAGACTTGGCCCGCGTCCAGCCCGGCGACGAAGGCGCCCCAGCACATGGTGACGGCGACGCAGCCGATCGCGATCGAGGCGTGCCGGCGCAGCGACCGCGCCTTGGCGAAGTCGCCCGGCCGGGGCAGCACCAGCCCATAGGCGGCCCACAGGATCAGGGCGTAGAGCAGTACGGCGAGGCCGAGATGGGCCGCCAGCAGGTAGTGGCTGACCGAAGGCCGGTCGACGAGGCCGCTCGCCACCATGACCCAGCCCAACAGGCCCTGCAGCCCGCCGAGCACCAGGAGGCCGAGCAGCCGCAGCCCCAGGCCCCAGCCCAGCACCCTTCGCCAGGCGAACCAGGCGAGGCCGGCGGCGAAGACCAAGCCGGTCAGCCGGTCCCAGAAGCGGTGCAGCCACTCCCAGAAGTAGATCGACTGGAACGCCTCCAGCGACATGCCGGCGTTCATGTAGCGGTATTGCGGCGTCGCCTTGTAGGCGGCGAAGGCGTCGGCCCAGGCCTGGTCGGACAGGGGTGGGAGCGTGCCGGTGATCGGCGCCCATTCGACGATCGACAGGCCGCTCTCGGTCAGCCGCGTGATGGCGCCGATCACCGCCGCGGCGAAGACCATGGCGGCGGAGAGGAAAAGCCACGCGGCGACGGGGCGCATGGAGTGTACGGCGGCAGCAGGACGCAGGGCCGCGGTGGCTGGGGCGGAGTGCATGAATCGGCTTATCGCGCCGGCCCGCGGCGGCGTCAAATCTGTAGTTGTCGCAGCGCGAGGTTCAGGGGCTGGTCTCGGCGAGATCCAGACGCCGCTCGATCCGGTCCAGGCGGGCCTCGACGTGACCGATCCGAGCTTCTACCCGCTCGATGCGTCGATGAACGCCCGCCAGATTTTCCACGACGGCCGTCATTCTGACCTTCAGGTCACTCACATCCTCAGCCAATCGATCGATCTTCTGATCGATCTGGCGGAGGTAACGCAGGATCAGGCTCTCCAGCGCGTCCGTCATGTTGTCAGCATGGCAACGACCGGCTCCGCTGTCCACGGCAGGGCCGGTCCCAGGCGTCAGCGGATCTTGCCCTTGCGCGGGTCGTAGGGGTGGCGGGCGCCCCAGTCCTCGACGAAGCGGGCCAGCTCCGGATCGGCAGGGTCGGGCAGGGTGACGGCGAGCCGGACATACTGGTCGCCGCGATTGCTGCCGGTGGGGTTGCGCACGCCCTTGCCCTTCAGCCGCAGCACCGCGCCGCTGTTCGACCCCTTCGGGATGGTCAGCATCACCGGGCCCAGCAGCGTCGGCACCTCGACCCGGCCGCCCAGCACCGCCTCCTGCAGCGACACCGGCAGGGTCATGCGGATGTCGGCGCCGTCGCGCTCCAGCACCGGGTCGGGGATGATCCGGACCTCGATCAGCGCATCGCCGGGAACGCCACGCCCGCCCTTCTCACCCTGGCCGCGCAGGCGGATGGTCTGGCCGTCGGTCAGCCCGACCGGCAGGGTGACCTTGAGCGACCGGCCGTCGGCCAGCGTCACCGTGGTCTCGCCGCCTTCGACGGCAAGGCGGAACTCGGCCCGCAGCGTGTAGCTGATGTCGCGGCCTTTGCCACCGCCCTTGCCGCCGCCGGCCCGGGCGCCGCCCTGGCCGAACATGCCGCGCAGGATGTCGTCGATGTCGCCGGAATCGGTGAAGGCATCGTAATTGTCATAGCGCTGATAGCGCGTGCCGCCGGCGCCGCTCCCGGGCCCCGTCCCGGCGCCGGTCCAGCCGGCGGGCCGGCGGGCATGGCCGCGGTCGGTGCCGTTGGCGTCGATCTCGCCGGCGTCGAAGCGGCGGCGCTTCTCGGCGTCGCTCAGCAGGTCATAGGCGACCGACACCGCCTTGAACCGATCCTCGGCGCGCGCGTCGCCCTGGTTCAGGTCGGGGTGGTGCTTCTTGGCGAGCTTGCGATAGGCCCGCCGGATCTCGTCCTCGCTGGCGGTGCGGGCCACGCCCAGCACGGCATACGGGTCATCCATGGCTCGGATCTCGGGAGGTAAGTCTTTGATCCGGATAGATGATGGCGTGCCGTCCCGGTTTCAACATTCCCCTTCGCCCTGCCGGTCTTCAATTTTCGGTTGCGTCGCCGTCCTGGAAGCGCCGGCGCCAGTCGGCCAGCTGATGCGTGATGTCCAGCGCCGCGGCCAGCGCCGCCCGGCCCTCCGGCCCGGTGACCGCCGGTGGGCGGCCGTTGCCGACGCTGTCGAGGAAGCTCTGGATCTCCAGCTTCAGCGGGTCGCCGGTCTCGAACTGCTGCTCCTCCTGGTACAGCTCCGGCTGGCCGTCGCGGCCGCGGGTCTTGCGGATGAAGGTCAGCTTGGCCTCGCTCAGGTCGACCATGATGTAACCGTCCTGCTGGAAGATCCGCATGGTGCGGTGGCGCTTCCAGCTGACCCGGCTGGCGGTCACCGTGGCGGTGCAGCCATTGGCGAATTGCAGGCGGGCGTTGACGATGTCGTCGGCCTCGCTCAGCACCGGCGCGCCGACCGCGTCGATCCGGTCGACCGGCGATCCGACGATCTTCAGCACCAGGTCGATGTCGTGGATCATCATGTCGAGCACGACATTGACGTCGGTGCCGCGCGGCTTGAAGGCGGAGATGCGCTGGCATTCGATGTAGCGCGGCCGGTCCAGGATCTTGGCCAGGCCCTGCACCACCGGGTTGAACCGCTCCAGATGGCCGACCTGCAGCACCAGCTTGCGGTCGGCGGCCAGGCGGCTCAGCGCGTCGGCCTCCTCCAGCGTGTTGCTGATCGGCTTCTCGATCAGGACGTGGATGCCGGCCTCCAGGCAGGTGCGCGCCGTGTCGAAATGGGCGTTGGTGGGCACCGCGACGCTGACCGCGTCGACCTGGCCGATCAGCTCGGACAGGTCGGTCACCGCCCGGACGCCGAGCTTGGTCGCCAGCGCCCCGGCCCGGCCGGGGTCGGTGTCGCAGACCGCGACCAGCTCGGCCTCGGGCAGTTCCGCATGCTTGGCGGCGTGCAGGCTGCCGAAATAGCCCGCCCCGATCACCGCGGTCCGGGTCCGCTTCATGTCGTCTCCACGCTCGTCAGCAACACTGCTCCGCCTTCCTAACGCTGTTGCCTACGCTTTGACCAGCGGTGATACGCTTCCGCTTGACGGGCGCGCCGCTCGGGGCGAGGAATACGTCCGACTTAACAAACGGGTTCACGACATGGCTGGCAGGCTGGCGGGCAAGACGGCGGTGCTGACCGCGGCGGGGCAGGGGATCGGCCGGGCGGTGGCGCTGGCCTTCGCCCGCGAGGGGGCGGCGGTGCACGCCACCGACATCAACCAGGCCGCGCTCGAGGCGCTGGCGGCCGAGGCGCCCGGCGTCAAGGTCACCCGGCTCGACGTGCTCGACCACGGCGCGATCAAGGCCTATGCGGCCGAACGCGGCGCCGTCGACGTGTTGTTCAACTGCGCCGGCTTCGTCCATGCCGGCACCATCCTCGACTGCGAGGAGAAGGACTACGACTTCTCCTTCGACCTCAATGTCCGCTCGGCCTACCACATGTGCCGGGCCTTCCTGCCGGCGATGATCGCGGCCGGCGGCGGCACCATCGTCAGCGTCGCCTCGGTCTGCTCCTCGATCAAGGGCCTGCCGAACCGCTTCATCTACGGCGCCACCAAGGCGGCGCTGCTGGGGCTGACCAAGTCGATCGCGGCCGATTTCGTCGGCCAGGGCATCCGCTGCAACGCGATCTGCCCGGGCACGGTGGAGACGCCGAGCCTGCATGACCGCATGGCGGCGCAGGGCGATGTCGAGAAGGCACGCGCCGCCTTCGTGGCGCGGCAGCCGATGGGCCGCCTCGGCACCGCCGAGGAGATCGCGTCGCTGGCGGTCTACCTGGCCTCGGACGAGGCCTCCTACCTCACCGGCCAGGCGATCAACGTCGACGGCGGCATCACCATCTGACCGCGGCTCCGAGCCGCCCAACACCCGCGTTCCAGGGAGAGAACACCGATGAAGCTGCTGCGCTACGGCCCCGTGGGGCAGGAGAAGCCGGGCCTGCTCGACGCCGAAGGCCGCATTCGCGACCTGTCGGGCGCCGTGCCCGACATCGCCGGCGACGCGCTGACCCCCGCCGGCATCGCCAAGCTCAAGGGCATCGACCCGTCCTCGCTGCCGGTCGTCTCCGGCAATCCGCGGCTCGGCGCCTGCGTCGCCGGCACCGGCAAGTTCATCTGCATCGGCCTGAACTACTCCGACCATGCCGCCGAGACCGGCGCCACCGTGCCGCCGGAGCCGATCATCTTCATGAAGGCCACCAGCGCCATCGTCGGCCCGAACGACGACGTCGAGATCCCGCGCGCCAGCGAGAAGACCGACTGGGAGGTCGAACTCGGCATCGTCATCGGCAAGCCGGCCAAATACGTGTCCGAGGCCGACGCGATGAGCCATGTCGCCGGCTTCTGCGTCATCAACGACGTGTCCGAGCGCGCCTTCCAGACCGAGCGCCACGGCCAGTGGACCAAGGGCAAGAGCTGCGACACCTTCGGCCCGACCGGCCCGTGGCTGGTGACGCCGGACGAGGTCGGCGACTACGACAACCTGCATATGTGGCTGGAGGTCGACGGCCACCGCTATCAGAACGGCTCGACCAAGACGATGGTCTACAAGACGCCGTTCCTGGTCAGCTATCTCAGCCAGTTCATGGGGCTGCGCACCGGCGACATCATCTCCACCGGCACCCCGCCGGGCGTCGGCATGGGCCAGAAGCCGCCGAAGTACCTGAAGGCGGGCCAGACCATCCGCCTCGGCATCGAGAAGCTGGGCGAGCAGGCGCAGAAGACGGTCCAGGCCTGAGGACCAGTCCCCGGATGACACGGGCGCCATCATGCCCGTGTCGTCCGTCGCATTAATTTGCGGTAAGTCGCCTTGCCCGCGACGGCGGCGCACCATCTCTTCGTGTGAATAGGGACACGCCCGCTTCGGCGTGCCGCGTTCAGACAGATGGTGTCACCATGCTGAAGCTGTTCCGCATCACCCCGCGCCGCGCCACGCTGATGGCGGCGCTCGGCACTGCCCTGGCCCTGCCGCTGATGGTCCCCACCCCCGCCGAGGCCTGGTGGCGCGGCGGAGGCTGGGGCTGGGGCTGGCATCCGGGCGTGAGCATCGGCATCGGCCTGCCACTCTACGCGCCGCCGCCGGTCTATTATGCGCCGCCACCCCCGGTCTATTACGGGCCGCCGCCGGTGGTCTATGCGGCCCCGCCGCCGGCCTACTATGCGCCGCCGCCGCGCGTGGTCTACGCCGCGCCGCCGGTCCGGGCCTGGGTGCCCGGCTTCTGGAGCCGGGGCGTCTGGATCGAGGGCCACTGGCGCTGAGCTGAGGCCCCGGCGCGCGCCGCCAGGTTTTCCGACGCCCGCTGTGCCCCCGGTCACAGCGCCGGCATGCCAACTCCGCCATAGTCCTGCATGCGCCTCGGTCGGATGGTCCGGCCGGGGCGTTGCGCTGGAATGAAGCGCGGAGTTGAAAAATGAGCCTCATCGGAACGACCGGCGTCGTGCCGGACGAAACGGTGGCGCAGAGCCGCGGCTGGTGCGCTTCGAAGTCGGAGACCCGGTCCGCCCAGGTGTCCTGGTCCGAGGTCGCGGTCGCCTGGGTGGCCGTGCCCGTCGTGCTCAGCGCCGTCACGGCGATCATCGCCCTGTTGTCTTGAGCTGGCAGTCAGCGTCGCGGCAGCGTCAGCAGCCCGACGCCGCCCAGCACCAGAAGCGCTCCTACAACCTGCAGCCCCGTCAGCCCCTCGTCCATCCCGGCCCAGGCCAGGAGGATGGTCGAGATGGGGCCGAGCGCCCCCAGCAGCGCCGCCCGCGGCGCGCCGATCCGCTTCAGCGCCTCACTGGTCGCCCAGACCGGCAGCACCGTGCCGATCACCGCGATCCAGGCGGCGATGCCCAGCACCTTGCCGGACACCAGCAGGTGGTCGGCCGGGCGCAGCACGAAGAACTGGGCGATGCAGGCGACGCAGGCCGACATCATGGCGATGGCGGTGAAGCGGGTGCTGCCGATCCGCGGCACCGTCTCGCTGCCCCAGACCAGATAGGCGGCATAGCCCAGGGCACTGAGCAGGATCAGCCCGGCGCCGCCCAGCCGGGCCGCGTCGAAGCTGTCGGCCGCGGCGTCCAGCACCAGGAACAGCCCGGCATAGGCGACCGCCAGGCACAGGATCTCCCGCCGCTGCGGCCGCCGGCCGAGCATCACCGCCGACAGCATGAGCACGAAGGTCGGGTACAGGAACAGGATGATCCGGCCCAGCCCGGCCGGCACCGTGCGCAGACCCAGGAAGTCGCAATAGCTGGCAATCCAGTAGCCGAGCAGCCCCAGCGCCACGGTGCGCAGCAGGTCGCCCGGCGCCAGCGGCCCCGTGGCGCGGCGCCGGGCCCAGGCCCACATCGCCACGAAGAAGGGCAGCGACAGGCCCATGCGCAGCGCCAGCAGCGTCTCGGCGTCGACGCCCTCGGCATAGCCCAGCCGGATCAGCACCGGCCGGGTGGAGAAGGCCAGCACGCCGAGGATCGCCAGCAGATAGCCGATCGCCTCGCCGCGCCGGCCGCTTTCGGCCCTTGCCGCCGCGGTCATGATTCCAGCGTCGCGGCGAAGCGCAGCCGGACGTAATCGGCGCTCCAGTTGCCGGACTGATCGCGCAGGCTGGGCGCCAGCAGCGCCTCGACCTCGTCCAGGATCTCGGCCCGCGGCACGCCACCGACGCCGTCGAGCAGTGGGTTGGCGAAGGTGTCGAGCCAGCCGCGCATGCCGGTCGGCAGCGGCGTCGGCCGCGGCACCAGGCCGATCGTGTCGACCCGGAAGCCCTGCGCCTCCAGCCTCTCGGCATATTCGGCCGGGGTCGGAAAGAACCAGGGCATCCGGGCGGCGCCGTCCAGGCCGCGGGCGTTCAGCGCCGCCACCAGGGCGGTGACGATCGCCGCGACATTGCCATGGCCGCCGAACTCGCCGACGAAGCGGCCGCCCGGCTTCAGCGCCCGCCGGACGCCGGCGATCACGGCATCGGGCTGCCGCATCCAGTGCAGCGCGGCGTTGCTGAACACGGCGTCGAACTCGGCGGCGAAGGCCAGGGCCTGGCCGTCGGCGATGCGGGCGTCGAGCCCCAGGGTGCGGGCGGCGGCCACCAGCTCGGCCGAAGCATCGGCGCCGACCACCTCGGCGCCGGCCGCGGCCAGCTTGGCGGTCAGGGCGCCGTCGCCGCAGCCGAGATCGAGGATGCGCTCGCCCGGCCGCGGCGCCAGCAGCTCGAGCACCGGCTGGCCCAGATCGGCGACGAAGCGCGCGTTGCGGGCATAGCCCTCGGCGCTCCAGGACTGCGCTTCCTTGATCGTGCTCATGGCGGTCGTTCCCTGTTGTACCGGCAGACTATCGCGCCGACACGCGTCCCTCGGCCAATGCCCGATGGGTGTATCGGTCGTGACAGCGCAAAGCGGGCCCGCCCCGATATGCCGATTTTCTACAAGACGGGGCCGACCCCGGCCCTATGATCGGGCCGATGGACAGCATCACGCAGGAACAGGCGGTGGCGGCCGAGCCGCTCGCACAGGGCGAGCGGTCGCGGTTCTTCACGGCGTCGGGCTTCGACGGGCTGGAATGCCTGGAGGCGACGTTCCGCACCCATCGCTATGCCCTGCACATGCACGAGACCTACGCCATCGGTGGCATCTTCGCCGGCTGCGAGACCTTCCTCGCCCGCGGCGAGCAGCGCTATGGCGGCCCCGGCGACCTCGCTCTGGTCAACCCGGAGGATGCGCATGACGGCGAGCCCTATGGCGGCGGCTACCGCTACCGCATGACCTATCCCTCGGTCGCGCTGATGCGGCGCCTGGCGTCGGAGATCGCCGGCCGGCCGGTGACCGAGACCCCGTTCTTCCCCCAGCCGGCGGTGCACGACCCCGACACCGTGGCCCTGTTCGCCGAGGCCTTCGCGGCGCAGGCCCGGGGCGACGCCCTGGCGATGGACGAGCTGGTGCTGCGCGCCTATGGCCGCTGCCTGATCCGCCACGCCGCGTTCCGGCCGGCCGAGCCGGCGTCGGATTCGCGCCGCATCGCCCGGGTGACCCGGCTGATGCGCGACCGCTATGCCGAGGAGCTGTCGCTCGACGATTTCGCGGCCGAGGCCGGGCTGTCGCGCCACCACCTGATCCGGGCCTTCCGGCGCGAGCTGCGGATGACGCCGCACGCCTATCTGCTGAACCTGCGCGTCCAGGCTGCCCGGCGCCGGCTGCGGGCGGGCGAGGCGCCGGCCGAGGTCGCGGCCGCCACCGGCTTCTGCGACCAGGCCCATCTGACCCACGCCTTCAAGGCGCGGCTCGGCGTCGCCCCCGGCGCCTACCGGGCCGGCCTCAGCCTCTAACGACCCCAACTCCGGTTCCCCGCATGACCCGAGACCTCCGGCGCGATGCCCTGGACGGCATCCGCGACATCCTCCCGCCCGCCATCGCCGCGATCCCGATCGGCCTGCTGTGCGGCGCGCTCGGCGCCGCCAAGGGCCTGTCGCCGGCCGAGATGGCGCTGATGTGCGCCCTGGTCTTCGCCGGCGGCGCGCAGTTCGCCGCGATCGACCTGTGGTCCTGGCCGGTGCCGGTGGCGACGCTGGTGGTGTCGACCCTGCTGATCAACTCGCGCCACATCCTGATGAGCCTGTCGCTGGCCCGCCGCACCGGCCACTTCACCTGGGCCCAGCGCCTGCTCGGCTATGCGGTGCTGGCCGACGAGAACTGGGCGATGGCCGAGCGGCGGGCCGCGGGGCGGACGCTGACGCCGGCCTATTTCCTGGGGATGGGCGGCTTCTTCTATCTGAACTGGCTGGTCTGGGGGACACTCGGCGCCGTGATCGGCGCGGCGATCGGCGACCCGGCCCGGATCGGCGCCGACTTCGCCTTCACCGCCCTGTTCATCGGCCTGGTCGTCGGCTTCTGGCGCGGCCATCGCAGCACCTTCACCATCGCCGCCAGCCTGGTCACCGCCGCCCTGGTCTATCACCTGGCCGGCCCGCCCTGGCATGTCGCGGCCGGCGCCCTGGCCGGGATCGCCGCCGCCTGGCTGGCCGCCGAGCCGGAGGAGGTGCCGGCATGACCGTCGATCCGACCACGCTCGCCGCCATCCTGGGCATGGCGGTGGTGACCTACCTGACCCGGATCTCCGGCCTGTTCCTGGTCGGGCGGCTGCGGCTGCAGGGCCGGCTGAAGGCGGCGTTCGACGCGGCGCCGCCGGCGGTGCTGACCGCGGTGATCGCGCCGATGGTGCTGGCCACCGGCTGGCCCGAGACCGCGGCGGCGGTGGTCACTGCGCTCGCCGCCACCCGCCTGCCGCTGCTCGCCACCATCCTGGTCGGCGTGGCGGCGGTGGTGGCGCTGCGCGCCATCGTCTGACGGCCTTTAATCCCGCTGGTCGTTGGCGTTCGCCGCGCCGAGCCACGGGTCGACGATATCGACCCCCAGGTCGCGAAAATCCTTGGTGTTGCGCGTGGCCAGGGTGGCGCCATGCACCATCGCGGTCGCGGCCATCAGGGAATCCAGCGGGGCGAGCGTTCGGCCCCCGGCCGCTGCGAAGGCGCGAAGGCGTCCAGCCTCCTCCGCGACGATCATGTCGACAACCAGGATGCGATCCTCGAACCGCTTCTTCGTCGCGTCGATGAAGGCGAGCAGCTTTGACTTTCGGGTGGCGTCACTGACCCGCTCCAGGCCGTAGGCCAATTCATGGAACAGGATCGTGCTCATCCAGAGATCCGCCTCGCGTTTCAGGAACGCGACGACCTGGGGCGACGGGGCAGGCCTCGCCAGCTCCGACACGACATTGGTGTCGAGGATGTATTTCGTCACCGCCGAGGCTCACTCCGCATCGAACGGGTCGGCTCGGGACTCACCGCGGGGCGGCAATTCGATCTCGATCCCGGTCGGCGCATGCTCGACCAGCCAACGACCGAGATGCTGGCCCCGGGCCTGTGTCAGCGCCTTGAACGTCCTGGCGGAGATCACGACACAGGGATCCTGCGTTCCGATCACCTGCGGCTCGCCGGCCTTGGCGCGCCGCAGGATTTCGGACAATTGGGCCTTGGCGTCCTGGACAGTCCACATGGCGACCTCCATCGCAATATGGACCAGTCTAGACTAGATCGCTTTCCCGATCCAGCGAGGAGGAGTCCGCTACTCCCGGTTCATCCTGTTGTCCACCAGGTCGGTCACCACCGCGGGATCGGCCAGGGTCGAGGTGTCGCCCAGCGCCTCGTGCTCATTGGCGGCGATCTTGCGCAGGATACGGCGCATGATCTTGCCGGACCGGGTCTTCGGCAGCCCCGGCGCCCACTGGATCAGGTCCGGCGTGGCGATCGGGCCGATCTGCTTGCGCACCCACTGCGCCAGCTCCTTCCGCAGCTCCTCGGTCGGCTGCTCGCCGGCGATCAGGGTGACATAGGCGTAGATGCCCTGGCCCTTGATGTCGTGCGGATAGCCGACCACCGCGGCCTCGGCCACCTTCGGGTGGGCGACCAGCGCGCTCTCGACCTCGGCCGTGCCCATGCGGTGGCCGGAGACGTTCAGCACGTCGTCGACCCGGCCGGTGATCCAGTAGTAGCCGTCCTCGTCGCGGCGGCAGCCATCGCCGGTGAAGTACAGGCCCTTGAAGGTGGCGAAATAGGTCTGGATGAAGCGCTCATGATCGCCGAACACCGTGCGCATCTGGCCGGGCCAGCTGTCGGCGATGCACAGATTGCCCTCGCCCGCGCCCTCCAGCGGCTTGCCGTCGCCGTCGACGATCAGCGGCTTGACCCCGAAGAAGGGCAGGGTGGCGGAGCCGGGTTTCTGGGCGATGGCGCCGGGCAGCGGCGTGATCAGGATGCCGCCGGTCTCGGTCTGCCACCAGGTGTCGACGATCGGGCAACGGCCGTCGCCGACCACGCGGTGGTACCACAGCCAGGCCTCGGGGTTGATCGGCTCGCCGACCGAGCCGAGCAGGCGCAGCGAGGCGCGGCTGGTCTTTTTCACCGGCCCCTCGCCGTCGCGCATCAGGGCGCGGATCGCGGTCGGCGCGGTGTAGAAGATGTTGACCTTGTGCTTGTCGACCACCTGCCAGAAGCGCGAGGTGTCCGGATAGTTCGGCACGCCCTCGAACATCAGCGTGGTGGCGCCGTTCGCCAGCGGCCCGTACAGGATGTAGCTGTGCCCGGTGACCCAGCCGACATCGGCGGTGCACCAGTAGATGTCCCCGTCATGGTAGTCGAACACGTATTGGTGGGTCATCGCGGCGTAGACCAGATAGCCGCCGGTGGTGTGCAATACCCCCTTCGGCTTGCCGGTCGACCCCGAGGTGTAGAGGATGAACAGCGGGTCCTCGGCCGCCATCTCCTCCGGCGGGCAGTCGGCGGAGACCGTCGCCGCCGCCTCGTGCAGCCAGAGGTCGCGGCCCTCGGTCCAGCCGATCTTGCCGCCGGTGCGGCGCACGACGATGCAGCTGGTGACCTCCGGGCAGCTCTTCAGCGCCTCGTCGGCATTGGCCTTCAGCGCCACGCTGCGGCCGCCGCGCAGCCCCTCATCGGCGGTGATCAGGATGGTCGAGCCGCAGTCGAGGATGCGGTCCTTCAGGCTGTCGGGCGAGAAGCCGCCGAACACCACGGAATGGATGGCGCCGATGCGGGCGCAGGCCAGCAGGGCATAGGCCGCCTCCGGGATCATCGGCAGGTAGATGGTGACCCGGTCGCCCTTCTTGACGCCGCGCGCCTTCAGCACATTGGCCAGGCGGCTGACCTGCTCGTGCAGCTCGCGATAGCTGATGTGGCGGCTGTCCTTGGGGTCGTCGCCCTCCCAGATGATCGCGGTCTGGTCGGCACGCTTGGCCAGATGCCGGTCGATGCAGTTATAGGCGGCGTTCAGCGTGCCGTCCTCGAACCAGCGGATCCGGACATCGCCGGTGTAGCTGGTGTTCTTGACCTTGGTGAACGGCCGGATCCAGTCGACCCGCTGGCCGTGCTCGGCCCAGAAGCCGTCCGGATCCTGGACGGAGCGCTCGTACATCGCCCTGTACTTGGCCTCGTCCACCCAGGCGCGCTTGGCCCAGTCGTCGGACACGGGAAAAAGGCTGGTGTCGCTGCTCATGGGGTCTCCCCGATCGATCTTTTCTCTCCGCGCCGGCCGGGTGGGCGCACCCCGGCCGGACAATCCCGCATTCATAGCAAGAGGAGCGCGCCCATGGCCACGGCTTGATCGGGAGAGACGCAGCGAGGCGGCCGCTTAACCGGTGTATTCCATGATCGACAGGCCGCCATTGTAGTCGTTGGCATAGACCAGCCCCTGGGCGTCGACGAAGATGTCGCAGGACTGGATCACCCGGGCCCGGTTCGGCCGGTGGTCGACCAGCCGGGTCGGCGTGGCCGGCACCAGGGCCGCGGTCTCGACCGGGCGGAACGGGTCGCGGATGTCGTGCACCCGGATCCCGGCATTCTGCCAGGTCGAGAAGATCAGCTCCGAGCTGACGAAGCTGCCGGGCCGGTTCTCATGCACGTTGTGCGGTCCGAAATGCCCGCCCTTGGCGGCGTAGTCGGCCTCGTCCGGCTGCGGGAAGGTCGAGATGCTGACCGGGTTCGCCGGCTCGCGGATGTCGAACAGCCAGATGTGCTTGACCCCGTCCTCCTGGTGGTCGAGCACCGCCTCGTCCAGCACCACCAGCAGGTCGCGGTCGGGCAGCGGCAGGCAGTTGTGGGTGCCGCCGCCGAAGGGCGGGCTCCAGTTGCGGTGCACGATCAGCTTCGGGTCGGCGCGGTCGGCCACGTCGATCGTCACCAGCCCGGCGTCGCGCCAGGCGCCATAGGCGGTGTCGCCATGGATGATCGGGTGGTGCAGGCCGTAGCGGCGCTGCGCCGGCCAGTCCGGCTTTTCTCCCGCCGCCAGGTTCATGCCGGGCAACCAGTAGCGGCCGGCGGCGCGCGGCCTGGTCGGGTCGCTCATGTCGACGGTCATGAAGATGTAGTCGGTGAAGCCGTCGAGCAGGGCCGAGACATAGGCCCAGCGGCCGCCGGTGTACCAGATTCGGTGGATGCCGCCGCCGTCGACCGGCATGAAGCCGATCTGCCGCGGCTCCGCCGGCTTGGAGATGTCGTAGACGGCCATCCCGGCGGTCCAGTTCCGCTCGGCCGGACCGGCGGTGGCCGCGGTGCCGACCTTCTCGCCCAGGGCGCCCTTGTAATAGGCACGCTCGTCCTGGAACTCCGCCGCCGCGAACATGTCCTTGGCGTTGATCACCAGCAGCAGGTCGTCATGGGTCTGCAGGTGGATGTTCCAGGTGCCGGGCGGCGCCGGCACATAGGCCACCGCCTTCGGGTCGCGCGGGTCGCGCACGTCGATGACGCTGAACCCCTTGGAGAACATGTGCCCGGTATAGGCATGGCCGCGATGGATCATCAGCTGCACGCCGTCCGGGCGGCCGCCCTGGTCGCTGTGGCCGATCAGCGTCAAATTCCGGGCATGGTCGGGGGTGGGGAGGTCGCTCATTGGCTCTGCCCTGGTTGCGGAGGGAAGGGGCCGCGGGCGCGGCCCCGGGGATCAGTTCACGCCCCAGATCTTCTTGTAGGCGTCGCGGTAGCCGTTCTCGGGGTCGTAGACATTGTCCGGCCCGCCATCGAACTTGATGTTGGCCGGGGTGAACAGATGCGCCGGCGCGACGTAGCCGCTGGGCTTCTCGCCGGCGAAGGCGCGGTTCAGTTCGTCGACCAGCTGCCAGCCATGCAGGCGCAGCGGCTCGGCCACGGTGCCGACCTGGTACTGGTTGGCGCGGATGCGCTGGAACGCGACCTCGCTGCCGTCGCCGGCCGAGACGTTGTGCGGCACCCCGTCGCCGCCGATGCCGGCCGAGGCCAGCGACGGCGCCATGAAGTCGAAATAGAGGTCATTGATGCCCAGCGCATAAGTCCACTGGTCGCCGAAGCGCTGCAGCAGCGCCGTGGTCAGCGGCCCCATCCGGGTGCCGGTGTCGCTCAGCGGCGTGTCCTCGACCGCCAGCAGCTTGCAGCCGGGGCAGCCGCGGATCACCTCGGCCATCGCGTCCGACTTGGCGATGGCGATGCGGTAGACCGAGTCGGTGAAGATGACGACGCCGGCCTTGCCGTCGGACTCGGCGATGGCGTAGGAGGCGGCGGCCCGCGCCACCTCCAGCGGGTCGGTGGTGATGCTGGTGAACACCGGCAGCGTGTCGCTCGGCCCCGGCTTGGCGAAGGAATGCCAGCCGACCACGACGATCTTCTGCTTCGCCGCGTCCTCGATCGTGGCCGCCTGCTCGGCGGCGTCGATCGCGCCCAGCACGATGGCGTCGGGCTGCAGCGCGATCGCCTGGTTCATCGCGGCGGAGCGGCCGGAGACGGTGGCCTGGCCGTCGATCACGCGAAAGTCCCAGCCGGCCAGCTTCGCCGCCTCGGCCATGCCCTCGCCGACGCCGCGGGCGCCGCCGTTGCGCTGGTCGGTCGAGACATAGACCACGGTCTTGCCGGGCTGCAGCTTCGGCCCGGTCGTCGGCCCGTCCCAGGGCGGGTTGGGCTTGGTCACCCTCTCCAGCACCGCCTTGGCCGCGGCCACGGCGTCCTGCGCCGCCGCCGGAAGAGGGGCCGCCATCAGGGCCGCGAGCAGAAGTGCCGATGCGAGTGCCGAACGCCGTATCATCTCAGATCCTCCCTGGTTCGCTTGGTTGTCCGGCTGCCGTCGCGGCGCCGGTTGTGGTGGTCGCGTCGGTGCCCTCGGGCCGCCGGCGGCGGGCCAGGCCACGCTTGCGCTGGGCATAGCCGGCCAAGCCGATCGCCAGCAGCAGGGTCAGGCCGTTGAACAGCGGCTCGACATAGAAGGCGCCGCCCAGCTGCTGGATGCCGGAGATGCCGACGGCCAGGATGGCGACGCCGATCAGCGTGCCCCAGACATTGACCCGGCCGGGCTTGATCGTGGTCGAGCCGAGGAAGGCGCCGACCAGCGCCGGCAGCAGGAACTCCAGCCCGACGCTGGCCTGGCCGATCCTGAGCTTCGCCGCCAGCACCACGCCGGCGAGGGCGCCGAGCAGGCCGGAGGCGACGAAGGCGCCGATGACGTAGCGCCGGGTCGGGATGCCGTTCAGCTCCGCCGCCCGCGGATTGGCGCCGATGGCGTAGAGGCAGCGGCCGACCGGCAGGAACTCCGCCGCGATCCACAGCATCAGCCCGATCGCCAGGACATAGAAGGCGGCGATCGGGATACCGAAGACCTGCAGGGTGTACAGCGCCAGGAAGCCGTTCGGCAGCACGCCGATGACCTGGCGGCCTTCGGTGTACCAGAGGGCGATGGCGTACAGCACGGTGCCGGTGCCGAGCGTGGCGATGAAGCTGTCGATCCGCGCGATCTCGACCAGCAGGCCGTTGACGAGGCCGAGGGCGCAGCCGAGCAGCAGGACGATCACCACCGCGACGCCCCAGTCGAGGCCGAGCTGGGTCTGCAGCGCGATCGCCACGATGTGCCACAGCACGATGCCGTAGCCGACGGTCAGGTCGATCCGCCCCGCCATCATCGGGATCATCGCGGCCAGGGACAGCAGCGCGATCACCGATTTGTCGCCCAGGATCGAGCGCAGATTCAGCATGGTCGGGAAGGTGCGCGGCAGCAGCAGCGAGAAGACCAGGATCAGGACGACGGTCAGGATCGGCAGGCCGTAGACCGGCAGCAGCCGGGCGACCCGCTGTGCCGGGTTGAGCGCGGCAAGCTCCAGCCGCGTCGGCTCCAGGGCGTTCGACTTGATCGACTGCATGCGGATCAGCCCTTCCTGTCAGGTCTGTGGAGAAATGGCAGAGTCGACATGCTGGAGCGCGTTGCCTCTCCCGCCTGGCGGGAGAGGTCGGGCGTCCGCAGGACGACCGGGTGAGGGTTGGCCCGGGCCTCGACAAAGGGCCCTCACCCGGAGCCGCTTCGCGTCTCCGACCTCTCCCGCAAGCGGGAGAGGCAACGCGCCAATGTCATTCAGAGACTGCCTCACTGCACCGTTCCCCGGGCATCGGGCGCCAGCGAGACGGCGTGGACCAGGCGTTCGACCGACAGCCCGTCCTCGTCGATCTCGGCGACGATCCGGCCGTCGCGGAACACCACGGCGCGGTGGCAGATCTGGGCGACCTCCTCGACATCGGTCGAGACCAGCACCACGGCCAGGCCACGCTGGACCGCGTCGGCCAGCAGGCGGTAGATCTCGGCCTTGGCGCCGACATCGACCCCGGCGGTCGGGTCCTCCAGCACCAGCACACGGCCGCCGATGCGCAGCCAGCGCGCCAGCACCACCTTCTGCTGGTTGCCGCCGGACAGGGTCTCGACCGGTGCGGACGGATCGTTCGGCCGCAGCCCGACCCGGCCGCCCAGCAGCGCCGTCTCGGCCGCCTCGTCGGCGGCGCCGCGCCAAGCCAGCAGGCCGCGGCCGCAGGCGGCGGGGTTGAGGAACATGTTCTCGCGCACGCTCAGGCCCGCGGCCACCGAATCGGCGTTGCGGTCGGCGGCGACGAAGCCGATGCCGGCGCCGATCGCCCGCGGCGGCGAGGCCAGGTCACAGGGCGCGTCGTCCAGGCGGATGGTGCCGGCCGCCAGCGGCAGCAGGCCGAACAGGGCGCGGCCGACCAGTTCCTGTCCGGCGCCGCGCAGCCCGACCAGGCCGACGATCTCGCCCCCTTGCACAGCCAGGTCGACCGGCCCGACATCGCCGATCACGAAGCCGTCCAGCCGTAGCACGGCGTCGCCGCCGCGGCGCGGCGGGCGCACGAACAGCGATTCCGGCGGCCGGCCGATGATCAGGCGGACCAGCGCCTCCGGCTCGGTCGCCGCGGTTTCCTGCACCGCCACCAGCCGGCCGTCGCGCAGCACCGCCAGCCGGTCGGCGATGGCATAGACCTCGTCCAGCCGGTGCGAGACGTAGATCATCGACACGCCGCGCGCCTTCAGCCCGCGCAGCACCCGGAACAGCCCCTCGACCTCCTCCTGCGGCAGGCTCGCCGTCGGCTCGTCCAGCACCAGGATGTCGGGGCGGGCGCCGAGCGCCCGGGCGATCGCCACCAGCGACTTCTCGGTCCGGGTCAGGGTCTGCACCCGCCGGCCGGGGTCGATGCCCTCGGCCACCAGGGCCAGCGAGGCGCGGGCCGTGGCCTCGACCCGCCGCCAGTCGATCAGGCCCAGCCGCCGCGGGAAGCCCTGGGCGAAGGCGATGTTCTCCGCCACCGTCATCCAGTCGATCAGGCCGAGATCCTGGTGGATGAAGGCGATCCGGCCGCGGCCGGCCCGCGCTTCGGTAGAATGCGGGTCGTAGGCCGTGCCGTTCAGCCGGATCTCGCCGGAATCGGGGGCGTGCACGCCGGCCAGCATCTTGATCAGGGTGGATTTGCCGGCGCCGTTCTGGCCCAGCAGCGCCAGGATCTCGCCCGGGTGCAGCGCCAGGTCCAGCCCGTCGACCGCCAGCGTGCCGCCGAAGCGCTTGGCCAGGCCGCGGAACTCCAGCACCGGCGCCGCCGACGCGGCAGGCGGGCTCGGCTCGGCCGGCGCCGATCGCAGCTCCATGGGCTTCCTCCTGCACCCCCACCTCGGCTCGGGCCGGGCGGATCGTTGAAGGAAGTGTGTCAGAAAGAAAGGATGAGCGTCTTCCGGAAATCGCCCATAATCTTACGCGAAGGGGCCAATCGAGCGCCCCGGCCATCGGGAGGCGCCCATGTCGCCATTCGTCACCACTTCGACCTGCCCCGAGCATGCCGAGCTGTCGCGCTGCGGCCGGCTGGCCGAATCTTCCCTGGGCGACTTCAAGCACAAGGTGGTGCATGTCCGCGCCGGCCGGCTGGAGCTGGAGGGGCCGCGCGGCGTCTGGGCGATCCTGCCGACCCACATGGTGTTCATCCCGGCCGGGCGGCCCTACGAGATCCGCACCGATGACGGGACGGAAGTGGCGGTGGTCCATCTCGACGCGCCGATGACGCCCTGGCACCACGACGGCTGCTGGGCCGCCGGCACCAGCCCGCTGGCGCGCGAGATGGTCGACTACGCCCTGCGCTGGCCGCGCGACCGCGACCGCGACGACCCCGTCGCCGGATCCTTCTTCCGCACCTTCGGCCTGCTCTGCGCCGACTGGTTCAGCCGCCACCGCATCCTGTGGCTGCCGACCGGCCAGTCGCCCGGCATCCGGGCGGCGATCCGCCACGTCATCGCCAATGTCGACGACGGCTCGCTGGAAGGGGCGGCCAGCGCGGCCAAGCTGTCGCCGCGAACGTTGCGCCGGCACTTCCGCGAGGACACCGGCATGACCTGGCGCCAGTTCGTGCGCGAGGCGCGGATGATGCAGGCGATGGAGATGCTGGCCTCGGGCCGGCACCGGATCAGCGACGTCGCCATGGCGGTCGGCTTCAGCAGCTTCGGCGCCTTCACCCAGGCCTTCAGCGCCTGCGTCGGCCGCACCCCGAGCGACTTCGCCCGCAGCCAGCGCGCCAGGCCCACCGCCGCCGTATCTGCCTGACCCGTAGCCCCGGCGCGCGGGGCACGCGGCGCATTGCTGCTGCGACGACAGGCGGCCTCGCCTTCTTTCGGCCGCTTTGGCATGCAGGGTGGTGGCCTCTCCCCATCCATCACGGTGCCATCCGGCCGACCATGACCTTTCGTGCCCTGTTCCTCCGCCTGCTGCTGCTGTTCGCCGTCGTCTGCGCCGCCCTGCCGGCGGCGGCCCAGACCAACCCGGATTTCGACAAGCAGAACGCGGGGTGGCAGAACACGGTCCGGCAGCTCTACGTCAAATTGTCGGCGCAGAACCTGTCGGATGACGACTACAACGGCCTGCGCACTCAGCTGGCCGCCGTGGTCGACCAGGCCCAGGCGGCGGCGGATGCCGCGAACGACGCCCTCGGCAAGATCAAGCAGGTCAGCGACGCGCTGGGCCCGCCGCCGGCGGAAGGCGCGCCGCCGGAGACGGCCGATGTGGCGAAGCAGCGGCAGCAGCTGGCGGATGCCCTCGCCAAATTCAACGGGCAGGTGCGGCAGGCCGAGGCGATCAAGACGCAGGCCCAGCTGCTGCAGCAGACCGCCGATGCCGCGCGCGTCGACCAGTTCCGGCGCGACCTGCTGACGGTGGCGCCGGCCACCTTCGACCCGAGGACCTGGTTGCCGATCCCCGACCAGGCCGGCTATCTGGCGACGCGGCTGCTGCTGCCGTTCCAGGATCAGCTCGGCCCCGGCTGGGACGGGGTGGGCGAGATTGCGCGCCGCATCCTGTTCGCGGCCGTCGTCCTCGGGATCGGCTGGCTGGCGCGGCGCTGGCTGCTGCGGCGGTTCGGCCGGCGCCCGGCCGAAAGCGTGCCGTCCCTGCGGCGCCGGGCGGCCGCGGCGCTGGTGCACACCGTCGCCCATGGCGTGCTGCCGGCCATGATGACGCTGGCGGTGGCGGTGGTCTGCGCCGGCTGGCTCGGCGACCGTCCCGCCAGCTATGTCGCCATGATCGCCCTCGGGGTCCTGGCCTGGGGCATCGTCGCCTATTTCGTCGCCTCGGCCGCGATCTCGGCCGCGCTGACGCCCGACGATCCGCCCTGGCGCCTGGTCGACCTGACCGATGCCTCGGCCCGCACGCTCTGCCGCAGGCTGCGGGCGGCGGCAGTGGTCTGGGCCGTCGCCGGGGTGACGCTGGCCATGGCCGATGGCCGCATCCTGATGCAGAACGAGCTCCGGTCCCTGCTGGTCGCGGCGGCGCTGGCGGCGGGCGCACTGGCGCTGCTGGCCCTGCTGCCGGGATCGCTGTGGGGCTATCGCGCCGATCTCCAGGCCCTGCCGGAGGGGGAGCCGGCCGACGACCAGCGCGCCGCCGCCAGGCCGTCCGGACGCTGGCCGCGGGCCCGCCTGCTGGCGGCTGTCCTGACCGTCGCCGTGCTGGTCGCCGGGGTGATCGGCTATCAGAAGCTGGCGCTCTACATCACCTATCTGCTGGCGGCCGCGATCGGCATCGGCGCCGCCGTCCTGGTCCTGCGCAGCGTGATGCAGGAAGCCATCGGCCGGTTCATGACCCAGCCGGTCGGGCGGATGGCCCGGGTGCGCCATTCGCTGTTCCCGAACGATCGCGGCCTCTGGGTGTTCGAGACCGGCGCCGCCCTGTGCACCGACATCGTCCTCGGCCTGGCCGCGCTGGTGGCGCTGGCCCCGGTGCTCGGGCTCAGCGGCACCGACCTCGCCGCGATCGGCACGGCGGTGCTGGACGGGGCGACGATCGGCGGCGTCCGCATCGCGCCGCTCAACATCCTCGGCGCCGTCGCCGCCTTCACCGTGGGGATCATCGCCACCCGGTTCCTGCAGCGCCGGCTCGACGCCCGCTTCATCGAGAAGCTGCAGATCGACCGCGGCCTGAAGAACTCGATCCGCACCGGCATCGGCTATCTCGGCGGGCTGATCGTCGCCATCTTCGCGGTCGGCCTGCTCGGGCTCGACCTGTCGAACCTGGCCCTGATCGCCAGCGCGCTGTCGGTCGGCATCGGCTTCGGCCTGCAGAACATCGTCCAGAACTTCGTCGCCGGCCTGATCCTCTTGGTCGAGCGGCCGGTCAAGGTCGGCGACTGGGTGGTGGTCGGCGGGGCCGAGGGCGTGGTCCGGCGGATCAGCGTCCGCGCCACCGAGATCCAGACCTTCCAGCGCTCCTCGGTGATCGTGCCGAACGGCAACCTGATCTCGTCCCAGGTCGTCAACTGGACCCACAAGGACAAGAACGGCCGGGTCGACATCCCGGTCTCGGTCGCCGCCTCGGCCGATGTCGAGCAGGCGCGCGAGATCCTGCTGGCGCTCGCCAAGGAGGACAAGCGCGTCAGCGCCTTCCCGGCGCCGGTGGTGGCGTTCAAGAGCTTCGGCACCGCCACGCTCGACCTCGAGCTGCGCTGCCACATCTCCGACGTCGACAACTTCGCCGGCGTCGGCACCGATCTGCGCTTCGCCATCTGGAAGGCGTTCCGCGAGGCCAACCTCGCCTTCCAGCCGATCGCGGCCGACATCTCGCTGCCCCAGGCGGTGCAGGTGCTGGCGACGGCGGTGCGCGAGCGCGACGGCACCCGCGGCGCGGCCCATGGCGATGCTCCTCAGCCCGAGAAGGCCCGGGAATCCTCGCATGCTGCATGACCTCGGCCGGGTCGTCGGCGCCATCGCCCGCGACCGGCTGGACGAGGCGGCGGTGTATCGGAGCGAGCGGCTCTACGCCCGGCCGCTGGCGCCGGCCGGGCCGCCGGGCGTGCTGGAATGCCCGATCTGCGGCACCCGGGCGCGGCGCTTCCTGCGCTTCGGCCTGGAAGGGCGGCGCAACGCCATGTGCCCGGGCTGCGGCAGCGTCGAACGGCACCGCTTCCTCTGGCTCTATTTGACCGCCCGGACCGACCTCCTGACCGGCCGGCACCGGGTGCTGCACGCGGCGCCCGAGCCGTGGCTGGAGGCGCGGCTGCGCGGGCTGCCGAACCTGCGCTACCGCTCGGTCGACCGGTTCAGCCACTTCGCCGACATCCAGGCCGACCTGACGGCGCTGCCCTTCGCCGACGCCGCCTTCGACGTGGTGATCGCCAACCATGTGCTGGAGCACATCCCGGACGACGGCGCCGCGATCGCGGAGCTGGCCCGGGTGCTGCGCCCGGGCGGCCGCGCCATCCTGATGGTGCCCTTCGACCCGAAGGGGCCGACCCAGGAGGGCGCCGGCATCGCCGACCCGGCCGAGCGGATGCGCCGCTTCGGCCATCCCTACCACTACCGCATCAACGGCCGCGACTTCCCCGGCCGGCTGGCAGCGGCCGGGCTGACGCCGGTTGCGGTCGACAGCCGGGTCCTGCTGCGGCCGCATCTGCGCCGCCGCTTCCGGGTGAACCGCAACCACCTGTTCGACTGCCGCCGAAGCTAGCCGTTGAAGTCAGGACGAACCATCGCAGCTCGCGGTTAACTCGCATTTAGTTAAAGATTGTCTCGTCATCGGCATTCATCGAAGCTTTAGAATTGGTAAAGATATCGCGACCTATCCGTTTTGAATTCTTTGTTTTCAGGTTGATCCTTCATCGAAGCCTCCGTATTGATGCGGAAGGGGGCGGAGCGAAACCCTGCATAGAGATGTTGGGAGCGGACGCCTGGCCCGAACTCTGACCAGGATGCGGCACATGAAGATTTTAGCTCTGTGCGCGGCGGGAATCGTTGCCGTGCTTCTGGCCACGCCCGTCATGGCCCAGCAGCCGGCGAGGGGGATCTATCTCGGCGCCGGCGCCGGCGTGAACATCCGGCAGGACCAGCGCTGGACCATCGACGACCCGGCCACCGACGGCCATGCCGACGTCGCCTTCGATACGGCGCCGGCCGGCAACATCTATATCGGCTATGATTTCGGGGCGATTCGCGCCGATCTCGAGGGCAGTTTCCGCCAGAACGACATCGGCACGACCCGGCTCAGCTACGATTCCTTCCAGTTGAACCGGTTCGTCACGGTTCCCGGCGCCGACGACGTCAAGGTCAACGTCAAGGGCCATGAGCGGACCATCGGCCTGATGGCCAATGTCTATTACGATTTCGAGTTCGGCTCACCCTTCGTGCCCTATGTCGGCGGCGGCATCGGCGTCGGCTTCAACAACTGGAAGGTCAAGGCCAAGGATTTCGACATCGACTTCGAATACGATTCGCCGCTGTTCGCCTATCAGGGCATCGCCGGCGTGTCCTACTACATCACGCCGAAGCTGGCGGCGAATGTGGAGTACCGCTATTTCGGCGAGACCGACGCCGAGTTCACCTCGGGCAGCACCAAGATCAAGCTCGGGGCGCCGGCGAACCACACCATCCTGGCCGGCATCAAATATGTCTTCGAGTTCGGCGCCGCCTCGGGCGAGCCGGCGCCGGAGACCCCGGTCGACACCGGCCAGCGCAGCTATCTGGTGTTTTTCGACTTCGACAGCTCGCGCCTGACGCCGGAGGCGCGGTCGATCGTCTCCGCCGCCGCCAGCGACGCGCTGCGGGGCGAATCGACCCGCATCGACGTCACCGGCCACACCGACCGCTCCGGCACCGACGCCTACAACCAGGCGCTGTCGGTGCGCCGGGCCGAGGCGGTGCGCCGCGAGCTGGTCACGGACGGGGTCGCCGACAGCCTGATCATCGTCCGCGGCGTCGGCGAATCCGACCCGCTGGTCCCGACCGCCGACGGCGTCCGCGAGCCGCAGAACCGCCGGGTCGAGATCGTGATGAACTGAGGGGCGGGAGCGCGCCGGGTTTGGGATGTCAGGGAGCCAGGCCGATGCGGTACCGATCGAGCATGGCGTCGAGCCAGGGGGCCTTGCTCATCGGTTCGCCCCCGGCTCCTGCCGGCGTCTTGAGCGCCGGCGCGGCCCGATCGAACAGGGCGATGCAGAGCTGTTCGTTGTCGTGACGGCTGAAATAGGCGATGCCATCGACCTCGTCCCGGTGGTCGAAGATCCATCGGGAGAATATCTGTGAGTCGTCGTATCCGGCGGATGCGCTGATGATGGCGGTTTGGCCGAGAGCGGCGAGCCCCGCGCCATAGGCTTGAGCCAGGCGCACCTTGTCCATCGCGACCTCGGTCGTCGCGCGAGCGGCAAGGAACTGACGATCCAGGAGGGTGCCGCCGACGTCGCGAAGGCACGTCTCGGCGAAGGCGGCCTCCCGAGTGGCGCCGAGATAGAGCACGCCGTATTGCTTCTTCGGATCGTCGTAGCGGCCCGCCGCGGATTTGCCGAAATATCGGTACCCATACTGGATCCGGTGACACCGGAAGACCGGGCCCTGGATCTCGACGACGGGGAGCGACGCGGGCAGCGCCATTCAGCGCTGCCTCATCCAGGCACGTGCTCGCCAAATGCCTCCGCGGCCTTCAGCACGGGCTCGACATCGCCGCGATCCAGGAGGTCGATCGGCTTCTGGTTGCCCAGCCTGCTGTCGGCCGTGAGCAGCCAATGGAGCTTGACGAAGGGGTTGTCGACCCTCAGGCAGTCGAGAACCCTGGCCAGATGAGGCCGGACCGCGGGGCGCGTGAACTGGAACGCCGGGAAACGGACATGCCCCTCCGGGTCCCGAACGGCGAAGAGCTTTCCAGCCTTTCTCTGCTTGTCGACGGCCTGCGGGCTGATCTGCAGGTGTTCCGCCACGCGCCGGGTGGAAAAGGTTCCGCCTGCGGCCTCCAGATCCTGCTCGATCATCGCACGACCGCGCTCGAGCGCCCGAAGCGTGGCCTCGCTCTGCCTGGTGGATGCAAATGCGCGTAAATTCACGACGATTTTGGTGACTGTACGACCTTCAGCTGCCTTAGCGGAACGGGGGCGACGCGAAGGGCGCTGCTGCCGATCAGCATCGTCTGATTGCTTGCGGCTATCCATGTCTGCAATATCGGACTGGTTGGTGTGGTTGTCAACCTGACCAACCTCTGATCACAAGACTCGCCGATAGGGCGGGCGTCGGCGTGGCATGGCGATGCGCTCTACCGTCCCTCGCGTCTCCAAGCCGCCATCAGCCCGCCGAGGCCGAGGAACAGGGCGATCAGCGGCGGCAGCAGCGGCGTCTCGGTCATGCCGGTGACGGTGTAGTCGCCATTGCCGCGCAGGCCGATCCAGCCGGCGCCGGCCGCGGCCCGGTCCGGCCGGGTGCGGCGGATGCTCGGCACCCCGTCGGCGGCCAGCCAGGCGACCCCGCCACCGCTGGCCTCGGTCACCGGCGCCAGCTTGTCGGTCACCGCCCGCATGTCGCTCAGCTCCGGCGGGTTCAGCGTGCCGACCACCGCCAGCGCGGTCTTGTCGCCGTCTGTGACGCGGTAGATGCCCGGCCCCTGGGCGTTGACCCGGCCGGCATAGAGGCCGGGCGAGGCCTCGCTCAGCGTCACGCTCTGGGTCTTGCCGTCCGGGTCGGTCACGGTGACCGGCGGGTTGCTCTGGTCCAGGTTGCGGCGGCGGATCTCGATGCGCTGCCCGGCCGCCTCGGCACGCAGCACGTTCTCCTCCAGCTCCGGCTCGCGCATCAGCCAATGCGCCAGCCGGCGCAGCAACTCCGCCTGCGGGCCGCCGCCCTCGAAGCCGCGGCTCCACAGCCAGATCTGGTCCGACGCCATCTGCGCCACCCGGCCCTCGCCGACCCGATTGAGGATCAGGAGCGGCCGGCCGCCCAGCCCGGTCATCACCACGTTGCCGCCATGCGGCACCACGTCGATCTGGCGGAACCAGCGGCCCCAACTCGGGCCCCCGCCCGGGCCGCCGGTGGATCCCTCCAGCGTCGCCGTCACCGGATGGCGCTGGCCCAGCTCGGTCACCACCGGGCGGAAGCCCTGCTCCAGCACCTCGCCGGTCGGCTCGGCCGGCAGGATGTTGCCGATCGGGGTGCGGTACAGGCTCAGCGGCTCGGCGAAGGCCTCGCCCGAGACCTCGAGGAAGGCGCCGCCCTCCTCGACGTAGCGGGCGATGTTGCCGAGATAGAGGTTGGGCAGCACACCCATCCGCCGGTAGCGGTCGAAGATGATGAGGTCGAAATCCTTGAGATTGGTCTCGAACAGCTCGCGGATCGGGAAGGAGATCAGCGACAGCTCGTTGATCGGCGTGCCGTCCTGCTTCTCCGGCGGCCGCAGGATGGTGAAGTGGACCAGGTCGACCGAGGGGTCGGATTTCAGGATGTTGCGCCAGGTGCGCTCGCCCGGATGCGGCTCGCCCGACACCAGCAGCACGCGCAGCCGGTCGCGCACGCCGTTGACGACGATGGCGGCGCGGTTGTTGGCCTGGCTCAGCTCGCCCGGCAGCCCCTCGACCGCGAATTCGAACACGGTCGGGCCGCCATGGTCGAGGCGGAAGCTGACCTGGGTGTCGCGCCCGACCGGCAGCTGCAGCGCCTCCGGCGCGCCGGCGTCCTTGGTCGCGGTCACGGTGGCGACGGCGCCGGGCTCGGCGTTCGGCAGGTCGTCGACCCGCAGGGTCACGGTGACGTCCTGGCCGACCAGGCCGAAGCTCGGCGCCTGGGCCACGACGATGCGGCGGTCGAACTCGTCCGGCCGCCCGGTCAGCAGGGTGTGCACCGGGCCGAAGGAGCCGCGGACCGCCGGGTCGGTCGGCACGTCGTGCACCTGGCCGTCGGTGATCAGGATGGCGCCGGCCAGCCGCCGCCGCGGCACGTCGGCCGTGGCCGCGCCCAGCGCCTCGAACAGATGGGTCTCGTCGAGCGGAGCGCTGGCGCCTTCGCCGACGGTGACGACGCGCGTCTCGAGATCCGGGAAGGCCGCCAGCTTGGTGCGGAGGTCGGCCAAGGCGGAGTCGATCCGGGCCGGGCGGTCCTCGATCTGATCGGAGGGCGAGCGGTCGACCACCACCACGGCGACGTCGCGGATCGGGTCGCGCCTCTCCTCCACCAGCGACGGGTTCAAGAGGGCCGAGGCCAAGGCGAGGAAGGCGAGGGTCCGCCAGCCCAGCCCCGGGGCGCGGCGCCAGGCGCCGATCAGCAGGGCCAGCACCGCGAGGCCGAACAGCGGGCCGAGGACGGTCCAGGGCAGCAGCGGCGAGAGGGCGACGGAGGCGGCGTCCATGGTCACTGCCCCAGCCGTTCCAGGATCGCCGGCACATGCACCTGGTCCGACTTGTAGTTGCCGGTCAGGGCGTACATCACTAGGTTGACGCCGAAGCGGTAGGCCATCTCGCGCTGGCGCTCGCCGCCCGGCACCACCGGCAGCATCGGCGCGCCGCCCGGCCCGGTCGCCCAGGCCCCGGCCCAGTCATTGGCGCCGATGATGATGGTCGAGACGCCGTCATTGACCGTGGCGTCCGCGGTCTCCACCCACAGGTCGCCGCCGGCGTAGCGGCCGGGGAAGTCCTGCATCAGGTAGAAGGCGCGGGTCAGGATATGGTCCGGCGGCACCGGCGTCAGCGGCGGGATGTCGAGGCCCTGGGTCAGCTCGCGCAGCTTGTCGGCGCCCGGCCCGGCCAGCGCCCCGCCGCCGCCCATCGCCTGGTCGCGGGTGTCGAAGAAGATGGTGCCGCCGGTGCGCAGGAAGGCGTTCAGCTTGCCGATCGCGGCGTCGGACAGGGCCGGCTGCTCCGGCGTCACCGGCCAGTACAGCAGCGGGAAGAAGGCCAGCTCGTCGCTCTCGACATTGATGCCGACGGCGCCTTCCGCATTCACCGAGGTGCGGTCGCGCAGCACCTGGGCCAGGCCCTCCAGCCCGGCCTGGCTGACGCTGTCGACATCCTGCTGCCCGGTCTCGACATAGGCGAGGCGGACATGGTTGGCCATGGCGATGGTCTGGGAATCGTCCTGCGCCCGCATCGGTCCGGGCGCCAGCAGCGAGGCGGCGACGGCGCCGGCGACCAGCAGCGAGGCCGTCGCGGCGCGCCGCGGCGGGGTCAGCAGGCCGCGCATGAACAGGGCGATCAGCCCGTCCAGGATCAGCAGCACCATGGCCAGGGTGAAGACCCAGGGCCGCAGGTCGACCTCGGCCGGGGCCTCGTAGCCCGCCACCGCGACGCCGGCCGGCAGGTTCGAGATCGGCTCCAGGCTGGTCACGGCCGCGCCGAGGTTGAGGGCGCGGCGGTTGTCCTCGGTGCCGTAGAAGCCGGGCGGATGCTCCGGCCCCGGCACGGTGCTGGCGAAGGCGGGGCCGGCGATCGGCAGGGCCAGCGGCGGCGGCGGCACCAGCCGGCCGAGCCCGTCCAGCAGCTTGACCGGCGCCAGGCTGGCCTGGCCGCTGTCGCCGCCGACGCCGCTGCCCAGCGCCACCACGCGGCGCAGCATGTCGACGAACAGGCCGGAGAAGGCGAGGTTCGACCAGCCGGGGCCGGCCGTGGTGTGGATCAGCACCAGCCAGCCGCGGCCGCGCTTCTCGGCGGTGACGATCGGCGTGCCGTCGGTCAGCCGGGCCCAGGTCTTGTCGGCCAGGTCGGGCGACGGGTCGGCCAGCACCTGGCGCTGGATGCGCACATCGGCCGGGATGGCCAGGCCCTGGAACGGGCTCGTGGCGTCGAACGGCGCCAGCGGCATCGGCGCGGTCCAGGACATCGCGCCGGACAGGGTGCGGTCGCCGAAGCGCAGCGGCACCGGCACCAGCGGGTCCGGATTGGCCGCCAGGATCGGCCCGGCGAAGCGGATCAGGGCGCCGCCGCTCTCCATCCAGCGCTCCGCCGCCTGGCGGTCGGCGTCGGAGGACAGGGTGCCGTCGGGCACCAGCAGGGCGGCCAGCCGGTCGGTCGGCTGGGTGCCGCCCAGGAGGTCGACGACGCTGCCGCGGCGGATCTCGGCGAAGGGCTCCAGCGCCCGCTGCAGATAGTAGCTCTCGGTCAAGAGCGGCTGGGCCCGGGCGGTGTCCTGCGGCGCGGCCAGCCCGACCGGCCGGCGGCGCCAGCGCTCGTCGACCAGCACCGTGGCGCCGGCCGTGGTCTCACCCTCGATCGACACCGCGGCGATGGCGTTGCGCGCGGTCGATGGCAGCTCGAACCGGGCCTCGGCCTGGCGCTGCCCGGCGGGGAAGCGGACCTCAGTGCGCGCCAGCGGGCGGCCGTCCTCGGCCACGGCGCGCAGCACCAGCGGCACGTCGCCGACGGCGGCGGCGCGCTTCACCGGCACGGTCAAGGCGGTGTCGACCACCTGCGGCGTGCCGACCAGATGCGCCAGGTCGAAGGCCTGCGGGGTCAGCACCTCCAGGCTGCCGAAGCGCTGCAGCCGGGCGGCGAGGTCGCGCACCCCGTCCGCCTCCGCCTCGGCGGTGATGCCGTCGCTGGCCCAGACGACATGGGTCGATCCGGGCAGGCGCAGCGCGTCGGCGGCCTTCAGCGCCGCCGCCCGGTCGGTCGGCCAGGGGCTGGGCGCCAGATTGTCGATCAGCCCGCGCGCCTCGCCCGGGCGCAGCAGGCGGCTGGCCGCGACCGGCTCGCCCGGGGCGGTCGGCGCGGTGGCCAGCAGCACCACGTCGCGCCCCGCCCGCTCGGCCTTGTCGACGGCGGTGCGCAGGGCCTCCTGGCGCTGCGGCCAGCCCTTGCCGGCGGCCCAGCCATTGTCGACCACCAGCAGCACCGGGCCGCTGCCGGGCAGGGCCGAGCCCGGGTTCAGCACCGGATGCGCCAGGGCGATGATGATCAGCGCGGCCAGGGCCAGGCGCAGCAGCATCAGCCACCAGGGCATCCGCTCCGGCGTCTCCTCCTGCGTCTGCAGGCCCAGCAGCAGGCGGATCGCCGGGAAGCTCAGGCGCCGCGGCGCCGGCGGGGTGACCCGCAGCAGCCAGTAGATCACCGGCAGCAGGATCAGCGCCGCCAGGATGGCGGGCGCCAGGAACACGAGGCCGCCGAGCGTCACCATCTGGCCCTGCCGGTCGCGGCCCCGGACATCACGCCCCACAGGCTCAGCAGCGCCGCCTCGGCCGATTTGTCGGTGCGGTGCACGGCGAAGCTCCAGCCGGCGCGGCGGGCGATCGCCGCCAGCCCGTCCTGGTGCTCGGCCAGGCGCTCGCGATAGGCGTCGCGCACCGACCGGACCCGCGGGATCAGCGCCGATTCGACCTCCTCGATGCCCTCGAAGCGGATGCGGCCCTCGAAGGGCAGCGTCGCCTCGGCCGGGTCGAGAACCTGCAGGATATGGCCGCGCACGCCGCGGGCGGCATAGGCGGCGACCGAGGCGCCGAACTCGTCGAGCGGCGCCAGGCAGTCGCCCAGCAGCACCATGGCGGCGTGGCGCGGCACCCGCAGCTCCCACGGCACCGCCTTGCTGGAATCGTCGGACGTGCCGCGGTCCAGCGCCGCGGCCAGGCGCAGCAGGCTGGCGCGGCCGGTCGCCGGCGGCGTGTCGCCGCCGATCAGCGCCACCCGCTCGCCGGCCCGGTTCAGCAGCGAGGCGAGGGCCAGCAGCAGCACCTCGGCGCGCTCGCGCTTGGTCGGCAGCGCGCGGTCGGAGCGGTAATCCATCGACGGCGAGGCGTCGCGCCACAGCCAGGCGGTCTGCACCGCGGCCCATTCGGTCTCGCGCTGGAACAGCCCCTCGGACTTGCCGGACTGGCGCCAGTCGATCCGGCCGATCGGCTCGCCGGCCTGGTAGCGGCGGAACTGCCAGAAGCTTTCGCCGACCCCGACCCGGCGGCGGCCGTGCACGCCCTGGGCCACGGTCGAGGCGACGCGGTCGGCGGCGATCAGCAGCGGCGGCAGCGTCGCCGCCAGCGCATCGGCGGCCTTGCGCCGCGCCGCGCCGGTCAGGGATGAGGAGGAGCCGTCCGCCACCTCGGCCTCAGCCCAGGCGCGCGACCAGCCGCTCGACGACGTCGGCGATGGTGGCGCCATCGGCCCGGGCGGCGAAGGTCAGGGCCATGCGGTGCTGCAGGATCGGCCGGGCCAGGGCGGCGACGTCGTCGACCGAGGGCGAGGTCCGGCCGGTCAGGAGGGCGCGGGCGCGGCAGGCCAGCATCAGCGACTGGCTGGCGCGCGGGCCGGGGCCCCAGCCGACCATGCGCTGCACCTCCGGCAGGTCGGTCGAATCGGGGCGGGCGGCGCGGACCAGCGACAGGATCGCCTCCAGCACCGTCTCGCCGACCGGCAGCCGGCGCACCAGGCGCTGGGTCCGCTGCAGCGTGTCGGCGCTGATCACCGCCTCGATCTGGGCCTCGTGGATTCCGGTGGTGGCCAGCAGCATCCGCCGCTCCGCCGCCAAATCGGGGTAGCCGACATCGACCTGCATCAGGAAGCGGTCCAGCTGCGCCTCGGGCAGGGGATAGGTGCCCTCCTGCTCCAGCGGGTTCTGGGTGGCCAGGACGTGGAACGGCTCCGGCAGCGGCAGGTAGCGGCCGGCGATCGACACCCGGTGCTCCTGCATCGCCTGCAGCAGCGCCGACTGGGTGCGCGGGCTGGCGCGGTTGATCTCGTCGGCCATCAAGAGCTGGCTGAACACCGGGCCGGGAATGAAGCGGAAGCTGCGGCGGCCGGTGTCGCTCTCCTCCAGCACCTCGGAGCCGAGGATGTCGGCCGGCATCAGGTCCGGCGTGCACTGCACCCGCCGCTCCTCGAGGCCGAGCACGGTGCCCAGCGTCTCGACCAGCCGGGTCTTGGCCAGGCCGGGCAGGCCGACCAGAAGAACGTGTCCGCCGGCCAGGATGGTGACGAGGCTCTGGTCGATCACCTCTTGCTGGCCGAAGATGACCCGGCCGATCATGCTGCGCACGGCGGCCAGCCGCTCCACGGCTGCATCGATGTCGCCGGGCGTGGCCGGGGTGTCGAGCTCGGTCGGGACGGTCGTTTGCATCGGCGTGCCGCTCTGTGAACTGACGGAATCTATTGCAAGAGTATGGCGGATTTGAGCGACGGCGAGTCCAAGAAAACGCAACCGGCCCAGGCGCAGTCTGACGCAGGCGCGATGAAGGCCGCCCTGGCGGCAGCCCGACAAGGCCCGACGGCTGCGGACGAGGCCTATGACATCCGCATCGGCCGCGACGGCACCTGGTACTATCACGGCAGCCCGATCCGCCGCCCGGCCCTGGTCAAGCTGTTCGCCACCGTGCTGCGACGCGACGCCGCCGGCGACTACTGGCTGATCACCCCGGCGGAGCGCGGGCGGATCACGGTCGACGACGCGCCCTTCGTCGCCGTGGCGGTGGAGGTGGCGGGGACGGGCCAGGACCAGGTCCTGACCTTCCGCACCAATCTCGACCAGCTGCGCGAGGCCGGGCCGGAGCATCCGATCCGCGTCGCCTTCGCGGCCGACACCGGCGAGCCGTCGCCCTATATCCGGATCGCCGAGGGGCTCGACGCGCTGCTGTCGCGCCCGGTGTTCTACGAGCTGGCCGAGATCGCCGTCAGCCAGGACGGCCGGATGGGGGTATGGAGCCACCGGACATTCTTCCTGCTGGACCAGGCGTGAGCGCCGAACCGCCCCCGGCCGTGGCCGATCTGGACCGGCTGCGGCACTACCGTCCCCGCCTGTCCCGCGGCGACCACGACCTGAACCCCGACCTGAAGCCGCTGGCGGGGCTGCGGCCGGCGGCGGTGCTGGTGCCGATCGTCCGGCGGCCGGAGGGCGACGCCATCCTCCTGACCCTGCGCACGCCGCATCTGACCGCCCATGCCGGCCAGATCGCCTTCCCCGGCGGCGGCGTCGATGCGGGCGACCCCGACCCGCTGGCGGCGGCGCTGCGCGAGACCGAGGAGGAGATCGGCCTGCCGCGCGGGAAGGTGGAGATCGTCGGCCGGCTCGACACCTATGTCAGCCGCACCGGCTTCGAGATCCAGCCCTTCGTCGGCCTGCTGACGCCGCCGCTCGAGACCGCGCCCGACCCGTTCGAGGTGGCCGAGATCTTCGAGGTGCCGCTGGCCTTCATCCTGGCCCCGACCAATCCGAAGCTGCACCGCATCACCGTGCAGGGGGTGGAGCGGCAGTACTATGCCTTTCCCTATCGCGACCGCTATGTCTGGGGCGTGACCGCGGGCATCCTGCGCAATCTCCGCGACGTGCTGCTCGGGACGACCGAATGACGACACCGCACTGTCTGTCGCCGCTGCCCGGCTGGGCCACCGACGCCGCCGCCCGGGCGGTGATCAACGCCCTGTCGATCCCCGGCTTCGACCCGCGCTTCGTCGGCGGCTGCGTCCGCAACGCGCTGCTCGGCCGCGATGCGGCGGATGTCGACATCGCCACGCCGCTGCGGCCGGAGGCGGTGATGGTGGCGCTGCGCAACGCCGGGCTCGGCGTGATCCCGACCGGGCTGGAGCACGGCACGGTCACCGCCCGCTCCGGCGGCAAGAGCTTCGAAATCACCACCCTCAGGGTCGATGTCGAGACCGACGGCCGGCACGCGGTGGTCGAATTCACCGCCGACTGGCGGGCCGATGCCTCGCGGCGCGACTTCACCATGAACGCGCTGTCGGCCGACCCCGAAGGCGTGGTGCACGACTATTTCGGCGGGGCGGCGGACGCCTTGGCCGGCCGGGTCCGCTTCGTCGGCGACCCGGCGCAGCGCATCGCCGAGGACGCGCTGCGCATCCTCCGCTTCTTCCGCTTCCACGCCCATTACGGGCAAGGCGAGCTCGACCCGGCGGCGCTGGCCGCCTGCGCCGCCGCTTCCGGCGGCCTCGACCGGCTGTCGGGCGAGCGGGTGCGGGCCGAGCTCTTGAAGCTGCTGGCCGCGCCCGACCCGGTGCCGGTCTGGCGGGCGATGGTCGAGGCCGGCATCGCCCGGCACGTGATCGGCGAGGATGGCGACATCGCCCGGCTGCAGGGGCTGGTCCAGGTCGCCCCCGGCTCCGATCCGCTGCTGCGGCTGGCGGCGCTGCTGCGCGGCGACGCGGCGGCGGTGGCGGCGCGGCTGAAGCTGTCGAATGATGAGCGCGACCGGCTGGTCGGGCTGCAGGACAGCGTCCCGGACAAGGCGCCGGACGAGGTCGGGGTGCGGCTGCTCTTGTACCGGCACGGCCGGGCCGGCGGCCGCGACCGGCTGCGCCTGGCCTGGGCCGCGGCGCCGAAGCGCTGGAGCTTCAAGCGCGCTCTGGCGGCGCTGGAGAAGGAGCACGTGCCGGCCCTGCCGGTGCGCGGCCGCGACGTGGTCGCCCTCGGCCTGTCCGGCCCCGCCGTCGGGCGCGCCTTGGCCGAGATCGAGCGCTGGTGGATCGCCCAGGGCCTGCGCCCCGGCCGGGACGAAAGCCTGGACCGGCTGCGCGAGCTGGCCGGGGTCTAGGCCGGCTGACCGGCGCCCGGCGCAGCCTCGCCGAGGACCCAGCGGCGGAAGGCGGCGATCTTCGGCGTGTTGCGGCGGGCCTCCGGATAGACCAGCCAATAGGCGTCGCCGTCGTCGCAGACCAGGTCGAAGGGCTGGATCAGGCGGCCTTCCGCCAGCTCGTCGGCGAAGAAGGCCGGGGCCAGGAGCGCCACGCCCTGGCCGGCGATGGCCGCCTTGCCCTCATACAGCTGCACCCGGGTGCGGCTGCCGGGCCGGTCCTCGAAGCCTTCGGCCGGCACGCCCGCAGCCGCGAGCCATTGCGTCCAACAGACATCGGTGGCGTCGATGATCGGCAGCCGCAGCAGGTCGGCCGGCTGGCGCACGCCGCCGATGCTGTCGGCGAGGCCGGGGCTGAGCATCGGCGTGAACTCGGAGGCCAGCAGCCGGTCGGCCGCCAGCCCCGGCCAGGCGCGGTGCAGCGGCAGATAGGCGTCGACGCAGGCGGTCAGGCCGCACAGGGTCGGCCGGGCCGTGGCGGCGAGCCGCGGCAGCCGGGCGGACAGGTCGCGATAGCGGCGCTCCCACCTCATTCCTTGACCGCCCCCTGGGTCAGCCCGGCGATGATGTGGCGCTGGAAGGTCAGCACCAGCAGCACCAGCGGCACCGTCACGACGACCGAGGCGGCGGCGATGTCGCCCCAGGGCACGTAGTAGAGGTTGGTGAAGTTGGCGATGCCGACCGGCACGGTCTGGGTGGCGATGTCGGAGGTGAAGGCGAGCGCGAACATGAACTCGTTCCACGCCGCGATGAAGCCGAGCAGCCCGGTGGTCACCACCCCGGGCAGCGACATCGGCAGGGTGACGCGGAACAGGATGGTCAGCGGCCCGGCACCATCCATCCGCGCGGCGTCGTCGATCTCGCGCGGGATGCTGTGGAAGTAGCCGAACAGCACCCAGATCACCAGCGGCAGGCCGAGCGCGACATAGACCACGACCAGCACCGTGTAGGTGTCGAGCAGGTCCATCGAGGCGGCGAGCAGGTACAGCGGCGCCACGATCGCGATCTGCGGGAACATCGAGATCGACAGGATCAGCCCGAGGATGCCGAAGCGGCCCTTGATGTCGAGCCGCGCCAGGGCGAAGGCGGCCAGCGCCCCGAGCACCAGGCAGAAGAGGGTGGTCGCCCCGGCCACGATCACCGAGTTCAGCAAATAGAGCTGGAATTGCTTGACCGTGAAGATGTTGACGAAATGCACCAGCGTGGCCGGGATCGGCAGCCAGCTCGGCGTCTCGGCGACCAGCGCCTTGTCCTCCTGCAGCGAAGTCGAGAGCTGCCACAGGAACGGGCCGGCGGACCAGGCGACGATCAACAGGGCGCCGAGATGCAGCAGCACGCCGCGCCAGAGCCAGACCGGCAGGCCGAGCAGCCGGCCGCGCATGGCGGAGAGCGGCGTCATCGCTCGGTCTCCCGCAGCTTGCGGATCAGGACGGCGCCGAACACCCCGGCGATCAGCACCTCGGTCGCGAACATCAGCGCGGCCATGGCCGAGCCGTAGCCGAACTGCAGCGTCGAGAAGAGCGTCTTGTAGGTCAGGGTCGATAGCGTCTCGGTCGAATCCGCGGGGCCGCCGCCGGTCAGCACATAGACCAGGTCGAAGATGCGGAAGGCGTCGAGCGCCCGGAACATCGCCGCGATCAGCAGCGTCGGCATCAGCAGCGGCAGCCGCACCCGCCAGAAGGTCGACCACGGCCCGGCGCCGTCGACCAGCGCCGCCTCGGACAGCGACCGCGGGATGGTCTGCAGCCCGGCGAGCAGCAGCAGCGCCATGAACGGCGTGGTCTTCCAGACGTCGGCGATGATGATGGTGAGCAGCGCCGTGTCGGTCGAGCCGTACCAGTTGATGTTCTGGTCGATCAGCCCGGTGACCCGCAGCAGGTGGTTGACGATGCCGTTCTGGCCGTCGAACAGCCAGCCGAACATCTTCGAGGTGACGACGGTCGGGATCGCCCACGGGATCAGCATCGCCGCGCGCACGAGGCCGCGGCCGATGAACCATTCGTAGAGGATCAGCGCCATGCCGAGGCCGAGGACGGTCTCGGCCAGGGTCGAGGCGAAGGTGAACTCGATGGTGTGCGCCCAGGCGTTCCAGAAGGTCGGGTCGGCGATCAGGTCCCGGTAGTTGTTGAGGCCGAGGAAGGCGTCGTCGGGCGCGGCCAGCGAGGTGTCGCGCAGCGACAGCCACAGGCCGAGCCCGACCGGATAGACCGAGACCGCGGCCAAGGCCCCCGCCGCCGGCAGCAGCAGGAGCAGGGCCGGGATCCGGACCGGCCCGAGGCGGGAGCGCCCCGGGCCGGCGATGCGATGCACGAGGGAGCCGGTCATCGCCATGCCGGTCACACCCCGACGATGGTGTCGATCCGGGCTTTGGCGCTCTCCAGCGCGCCCTTGACGTCGCCGCTGGAGAGCGCCTTCGAGATCTCCGACTGCAGCACCAGCGAGACCTGCGGGTATTTCGGCGTCACCGGCCGCGGCGTGGCGCCGAGGAACACCGGCTTCAGCTGCGCCATGAAGGGCTGGGCCTTGGCCAGGTCCGGATGGTCGAACACCGCCTGCCGGGTCGGCGCCAGGCCGAGCTGCAGGGCGAAGCGCAGCTGGGTCTCGGGCGAGGACATCCAGCGCACGAAGTCGACCGCCGCCTCCTGGTTCTTGGACGAGGCGTTGACGCCGTACTGGTAGCCGCCGAGCGAGGCGGCGCTGGACTTGCCGGGGAAATGCGGCAGCGGGGCGACGCCGACCTTGCCGACGACGCTGGATTCGCTGGCGTCCTGGGAGATGCCGTAGACATAGGACCAGTTGCGCAGGAACACCGCCTGACCCGCGGTGAAGGGCCGGCGCGACGGCTCCTCGTCCCAGCTCAGCAGGTCGGGCGGGCTGATCTTGTGGGTGGCGATGGTGTCGTGCATGAACTGCACCGCCTCGACCGCCGCCGGGTCGGCGATGCGCACGGTCCTGCCGTCGGCGTCGAGGATGGCGCCGCCATTCGAGCCGGTGAAGGAGACGAGGTCGCAGACCAGCACCTCGGCCTGCTTGCCCTGCCACAGGAAGCCCAGCCTGGCCTGGCCGGCGGCGGTGATCTTCTGGGCCGTCTCGACCAGCTCGGGCCAGGTTTCCGGCACCTTGGTGCCGGCCGCCTCCAGCAGGTCGCGCCGGTAGTACAGCATGCCGGAATCGACGAACCAGGGCAGCGCCACCAGCTTGCCCTGCCATTTGCAGCCGGCGACCAGGCCGGGGAAATAGGCGCCGATCTCGCTCGCGTCGACGTGCTCGTCGAGCGGCAGCGACCAGCCGGCGGCGGCGAATTCGGCGATCCAGATGATGTCCTGGGTGAACACGTCCGGCGCACCGTTGCGGCGGGCCAGTTGCTGCACCAGCGCCTGGTGCACCTCGGTCGAGGCGCTGGGCGGCGGCAGCTCGCGATAGGTGACATGGACCTTGTCTTGCGACGCGTTGTACGCGTCGACCAGCTGCGCGATCGTCTCCTTGCCGAAGAATTTCGCGCTGGCGAAGGTGATCTCGGTCGCCGCGCGGGCCGGCCGCGACCGGCCCAGGATCGGGGCCGCGGCCCCTGCCCCCAGCGCCACCCCGGACAGCTTCAGCAGATCACGCCGGAACAAACCGCCGGACTGCGTCCGGCCAGGGATCTTGGTCATTCCTCCCTCCCATTGTTGGAAACGGGAATCTGGCGCTGTTTTGTGCGTGTTTGTGCGCCTATTTCGATATAGGGCCGCAGCCATCTGGCAGAGTCAAGCGAGTTGTCTTAGAGTTTGTGCGGTTTTTTGCGAGGGACCATGACGTCAATCGACCAAGCCGCCGACGCGGCCCTGCCCGCGCGGCGACGCAACGAGCTGCTGCGCCTGGCCCGGACCCAGGGCCAGGTGACGGTGGCGGAGCTGTCGAGCCTGTTCGCGGTCTCGGCGGACACGATCCGGCGCGACCTCGACTTCCTGGAGGCCCGCGGCCTGCTGAGCCGGACCCATGGCGGCGCGGTGCCGGTCGACGGGCTGGTCGGGCGCGACGCGCCCTATGTCCAGCGCATGAACGTGCAGATCGACGCGAAACGGCGCATCGCGCGGGCCGCCGCCAGCCTGATCGGCGACGGCGAGACGCTGATCGTCAATGGCGGCTCGACCACGAGGCTGTTCGCGGCCGAGCTGGCGGGCCGGCGCGACCTCACCATCGTCACCAACAATCTCGAGCTGCCGCTGGCCGTGCCGGCGCAGGCGGTGCGCGACATCTATGTCCTCGGCGGCCAGTTCCGGCGCGAATCCCACGTCACCATGGGCCCGCTCAGCTTCGCCGGCGCCGGCGGCATCACCGCCGACACGGCGGTGCTCGGGGTCGGCGGCCTGTCGGCCTCGGCCGGCCTGTCGACCACGCTGCTGGAGGATGCCGGGCTGATCGCGGCGATGATGGCGGCGGCCCGCCGCACCGTCATCCTGGCCGATGCCAGCAAGTTCGGCCACGCCTCCTTCGCCCATATCGCGCCGCTTGACCGGGCGCATGTGCTGGTGACCGACCAGCCCCCGCCCCAGGACATCGCCGAGCTGCTGGAGCGCGCCCAGGTCGATGTGGTGGTGGCGGGATAGGCCTACAGCGTCTCGGGGATCGGCTCCCAGCCCTGCGCGCCCGGGCGGAATTGCGGGATGTGGCCGAGCGCCGTGACCAGGGCGGCATCGGCGCCCAGCACCAGCTCCCAGTCATGCGCCTCGGTCAGGATCACGCCGATGCCGGCCACCTCGGCGCCGGCGGCGCGCACCAGCGCCAGCGACCCGGCCAGGCTGGACCCGGTCGCCACCACGTCGTCCACCACCACGACCCGCTTCCCGGCCAGGAGCGGCACCGCGGCACGGTCCAGCAGCAGCCGCTGCTCGCCCTTCGAGGTGATCGAGGTGATGCTCTGCACCAGCGCGTCGCCGAGATGGATCTTGGGCGATTTCTGCAGGATGACGTAGCGGTCGAGGCCGAGATGGCGGCTGACCTCGATCGCGACCGGGATGCCCAGCGTGGCCGCGCCGACGACGACATCCGGCTTGAGCGGTGCCAGCCGCTCCGCCAAGGCGCGGCCGATATGGGCGCCGAAGGCGACACCGGCGTCGATCACCATCAAGAGCGAGATGGCGAAATCCGGCTTGATCGGCACGATCGGCAGATCGACGGGCAACCCCGCCACATCGACGCGCCAGGTCGGCTTGCTCTGCTCCGTCACATCCTGTCTCCGTTCCCGGCGGCCGGCAGCCGCTCCTCCACCAGCACCCCGACCCGGCGCCAGCTGCTGCGCCGCACCGCCGGGTCGAAGCCGTAGACCGACAGCGAGGTCGCGATCGCCTGGGCCATGCGGATGCTCTGCACCAAGAGCGGCACGCCGCGGGCCAGACCATAGCGCAGCCGGGTCCACAGCGGCACGTCGTCCAGCTCCATGCCGCGGGCGCGCTGGGCCTCGCCGATGCGCTCGAACTCGTCGCGCAGCATCGGGATCAGGCCGAAGATCAGGGCCAGCACCAGCGTCGCCATGGAAGGCAGGCGCAGCGCGCTGGCCGCGGCCAGGATCGAGCCGGGGCTCGACGTCTCCATGACGAAGAAGAAGGCGCCGGTGGTCGCCACCAGCCGGGCCGCCATGCGCAGCGCCGTGGCCGCGGCCTCGGCCGGCGGCGCGCCCTGCAGCCAGAGATTGAGCAGCCAGGTGGCGAAGACCAGGCCGAACAGGATCGCGGCGCCCTTCAGATAGCCGCGCAGGCCCGGCAGCCGCAGCGCCAGCAGCACCGCCAGGACCGCGGCCATCAGCAGCAGCGCCGGCAAGGGCGTGCCGACGATCCAGGCCACGGCGGTGACCGCGGCGGCGGCCAGCAGCTTGAGGAAGAAGTTCAGCCGCAGCAGCAGGCTCATGCCACCGCCTCCACCGCTTCCGGCAGCGGCGTCGGCCAGCCCAGCGCGGCGAAGGCGGCGGAGCGCCAGCCCGCTTCCGGCGGCCCGTCGTGCCGGATCTTGCCGCCATCCATGACCAGCAGCCGGTCGGCGACGTCGTCGACCAGCTCCAGGTCGTGCGAGACCAGGAGGGCGGCGCCGCCGCGGCCGCGCAGATCGTCGAGGAAACGGTCGAGCAGCGCCCGGCCGGCGAGGTCGCGCGCCAGCAGCGGTTCGTCGAGGATCACCAGCTCCGCCTCCGCCGCCGCGGCGCAGGCCAGGCCCAGCACCGCCTGCTCGCGCGCCGACAGGGCGAAGGGGCTGTCCCCCGCCCGGCGGTCGAGGCCGAAGCGCATCAGTGCCGCCTGTGCCTTGGCACGGACTTCGGCGCTGCCGACCGCGCGCGGATTGCCGGAGACGGCGAAGGCAGCCTCGTCCAGCACGGTCAGGTTGAACAGGATGCGCCGGACGTTCTGCGGCACGTAGGCGAGGCGGCGGGCCCGCCGGGCGACGGTCCAGCCGCCGGCGTCCTCGCCGCCCAGGACGATGCGACCGGCCGTCAGCGGCGAGAGGCCCAGGCTCGAGTGGCACTGGGTGGTCGTGCCGGTGCCTTTCGGCCCGTTCACCCCCGCCCCCTCGCCGGCACGGACGGCCAGGGCGACGCCCTCCAGCACCGGCCGGCCAGCGCCCCGGCGCAGGCGGCTGACCCGCCCGCACGCCGC
>NZ_JBQJIK010000006.1:0-141508 GCF_052078665.1 Inquilinus sp. CA228
TCTTGTTTCCCTCACCTCGGGGAGAGGGAGGGGCCCGCCGCGTTGGCGGCGGGTGGGTGAGGGGGCTGGCTCCGGCGGCGACTACTCCGCCGGGGCGTGACCAGGCACGACCCCGCCCTTGCCGCCGCGCCGGAGCCAGCGGCCGAAGGACAGGGCGCCGTGGGTCAGGTCCTCGACATAGAGGTACAGCACCGGGGTGATGTAGAGCGTCAGCATCTGCGACACGATCAGCCCGCCGACCACCGCCAGGCCCAGCGGCTGGCGCAGCTCGGCACTCGCCCCCTGGCCGACCGCGATCGGCAGCGCGCCCATCAGCGCCGCCATGGTGGTCATCATGATCGGCCGGAAGCGCAGGGTGCAGGCGCGGTAGATCGCGTCGCGCGCCGGCAGCCCCTCGCTGCGCTGCGCGTTCAGCGCGAAGTCGATCATCATGATCGCGTTCTTCTTGACGATGCCGATCAGCATCAGCACGCCGATGATCGCGATCACCGACAGGTCGGTGCGGAACAGCATCAGGGTGCCCAGCGCGCCGATCGCCGCCGAGGGCAGGCCGGAGAGGATCACCAGCGGGTGGGTGAAGCTCTCATACAGGATGCCGAGCACGATGTAGATCGTCAGCACCGCGCCGAGCAGCAGCAGCCCCTGGTTCTGCAGCGACTGCTGGAACACCTGGGCGTTGCCGGCATAGGCGGTGGTGATGGTCACCGGCAGGCCGATCTCGGCCTTGATCCGGTCGACATCTGCCGTCGCGTCGCTGAGCGACTTCCCGCCGGCGACGTTGAAGGAGATGGTGACGGCCGGCAGCTGCCCCTGCTGGTTGACCGACAGCGGCCCGGCCGTGCGCTCCACCGTGGCGAAGGCGCCGAGCGGCACCAGCTGGCCGTTGGAGGAGCGGACATAGATCTTGTCGAGCGAATCCGCCGACCACGGGAAGGCCGGGTCGAGCTCGAGGATCACCTCGTAGCTGTCCACCGAGGTGAAGATGGTCGAGATCTGCTCGGTGCCGAAGCCGCCATAGAGGGTCGAGCGCAGCGCGTCGCTGGTGACGCCGAGCTGGGCCGCCTTGTCGCGGTCGACCTTCAGCGTCGCCTGCAGGGCGTTGAGCTGCAGGTCGCTGACCACGTCCTGCAGCACCGACGACTTTCGCATCTCGGTCGTCATCTTGCCGGCCCAGTTGTACAGCTCCTGCTGGTTCAGGCCCTGCATCACGAACTGGTACTGGCTGGAAGAGGAGCGGCCGCCGACCCGCAGGTTCTGCACCGGCACGATGTAGCTGTCGATGCCGGAGATCGGGCCCAGCTGGCGCCGCAGGTCGGAGATCACGGTGTCGAGCGGCGGGCGCTGGTCCTTCGGCTTCAGCTGCACGAACAGCCGGCCGGAGTTCAGCGTGCCGCCATAGCCGTTGGTGCCGACGCTCGACACCACGTCCTGGACATAGGGCGAGGTGCGGAACACGTCGCGGACCTGGTTCTGCAGCCCGATCATGGCGTCGAAGGACACGTCCTGCCGCGCCTGGGTGGTGACCTGCAGTTGGCTCAGATCCTCGGTCGGGAAGAAGCCCTTCGGGATCGCCTGGAACAGCAGCATGGTGCCGGCGATGGTGCCGAAGAACACCAGCAGCATCACCGGGCGGTGCGCCAGGCACCAGCGCAGCGTCCGCGAATAGAAGCCGAGGATGGCGTCGAAGCCGCGCTCCAGCGTCCGGCCGATCGCGCCCTCCGGCTTCTCCTCGTCATGGGCGTGCAGGAAGCGCGAGCACATCATCGGCGTCAGCGTCAGCGAGACGAAGGCCGAGGCCGCGATCGACATGGTCACGACGACCGCGAATTCGTTGAAGATGCGGCCGACCACGCCGCCCATCAGCAGCACCGGGATGAACACGGCGACCAGCGACAGGGTGATCGACAGGATGGTGAAGCCGATCTCGCGGCTGCCCTTCAGCGCCGCCTCGAAGGGCTTCATGCCCTCCTCGATGTAGCGGACGATGTTCTCCAGCATCACGATCGCGTCGTCGACCACGAGGCCGACCGACAGGGTCAGGCCCAAGAGCGAGATGTTGTCGATCGAGAAGCCGCAGAGATACATGCCGGCGATGGTGGCCACCAGCGAGATCGGCACCGTGATCGTCGGGATGATGGTGGCCGACAGGCGGCGCAGGAACATGAAGATCACCATCACCACCAGGGCGATGGTCAGGCCCAGCGTGAACTGCACGTCGGTGACCGCCTGGCGGATCGAGGTCGACCGGTCGTTCAGCACGTTGATCTTCACCGAAGGCGGCATGTCGGCGCTGAACTTCGGCAGCAGCTCCTTCACCGCGTCGACGATGGCGACGGTGTTGGCGTCGGGCTGGCGCTGCACCGCCAGCACGATCGACCGGTTCTGGTCGAACCAGCTGGCCGTCTGGTCGTTCTCGACGGAATCGATCACCTTGGCGATGTCGCCCAGCCGCACCGGCATGCCGTTGGGCGACGCCACGATCAGGTCGGCGAAGGCCTTGGCGTCGTACATCTGGGTGTCGGCCTGCAGGATCAGCTGCTGCTGCGGACCCTGCAGGGTGCCGACCGGCGTGTTGACATTGGCGGCGGCGACCGCGTTCTGGACGTCGTCGACGCTGATGCCGCGATGGTTCAGCGCGTCGGGGTCGATCTGGATGCGGACGGCGTATTTCTGGCTGCCGTAGATCGACACCTGGGCCACGCCGGTCAGGGTCGACAGGCTGGGCGAGATCACCTGCTCGGCGAAGGCGTCCAGGGTCGACAGCGGCAGCGTGTCGCTGCTGACCGACAGCAGCATGATCGGCGCGTCGGCCGGGTTGACCTTGCGGTAGCTCGGCGGCGAGGTCATCTCCGGCGGCAGCTTGCGCTGCACCGCGGTGATGGCAGACTGGACGTCGGCGGCGGCCGCGTCGATGTCGCGGTTCAGGTCGAATTCCAGGGTGATGGTGGTCGACCCCTGGGTCGAGGTCGCGGACATCGACTGGATGCCGGCGATGGTCTCGAACTGCTTCTCCAGCGGCGTCGCCACCGAACTCGCCATCGTGTCCGGGCTGGCGCCGGGCAGGCTGGCGGAGACGTTGATCACCGGGAAGTCGGTGTTGGGCAGCGCCGCGATCGGCAGCTGGCCGAAGGCGAACAGCCCGGCCATGACCATGGCGACCGTCAGCAGGGTCGTCATCACCGGACGGCGGATGCAGAGCTCCGAGAGATTCATTTTCGTGTCCCCCGCGCCCGGATCAGGTCGGGCTGACGGCGGAGGCGACGCCGTCCGCGCGCGGCGCCGCCGGGGCCATGCCGGTCGTCTTCTCGGTGATGCGGCTGCCCTGCATCAGCCGCAGCTGGCCTTCGGTCACCACTTTCTCGCCCGGCTTCACGCCCTGGGCGACCACGGCGGTGTCGCCGACCGTGCGGGCCACCGTCACCGGCCGCATCTCGGCGGTGCCGTCCGGCTTGGCGACGAACACGAAGGGGCCCTCCTGGCCGGCCTGCAGCGCCACCGTCGGCACGGTGATGGCGTTGTCCTGGGTGCCCAGCTGCAGCGCCACCCGCACGAACTGCCCCGGCCACAGGGCGAAGGCGGCGTTGTCGAAGGTTGCCTTCAGCGGGATCGTTCCCGACTTGGTGTCGACCGTGCTGTCGATGAAGCTCAGCTGGCCGCTGGCGAGGCGGCGCTGGCCGTCGCTGTCGAAGGCGTCGACCTTCGGCGGCGTCGGGCCGGTCATCGCCGCGCGGATCGCGTCCAGGCTGCGCTCCGGCACGGTGAAGGCGATCCGGATCGGCGTCATCTCGGTGATGGTGACCAGGCTGGTCACCGCGCCGCTGGTGGCGTTGCTGTTGGTGGTGTTGGCCTTGACCAGGTTGCCGGCGGTGACCGAGACGACGCCGAGGCGGCCGGTGATCGGGGCCCGGACCTGGGTGTAGGACAGGGTCAGCTGGGCCTGGTCGAGATTTGCCTGGTCGGCGGCGACGCTGGCCTCCGACCGTTTGGCGGCGGCGATCGCCAGGTCATAGGCCTGCTGCGAGACCGCGCCGGTCTTGACCAGCGGCTTGTCGCGCTCGACATCCACCGCGGTCTGGTCGCGGTCGGCCTGGTCCTTCTCCAGATTGGCCTGGGCCAGGGCAACGGCGGCCTTTGGCGGCTTGTCGTCGAGGGTGAACAGCAGGTCGCCGGCCTGGACGGTCTGGCCGTCGGCGACATGCACCTGCATCACCTGGCTGTCGATGCGGGAGGTGACCAGGACGGTCGCGATCGGCTCGACCGTGCCGATCGCGGAGATGGTGGTGGCGACAGGTTTCTGCTCGACCGCGGCGGTGACCACCGGGATCGACCGGCCCGCGTTCTTCGCTCCGGATTGGCCCGGGGCTTCGGCGGTCTTGCCGCTGCGCTCGATCGCGTCGGCGTTGCCGAAGCGCTGCCATGCGACGGCGGCAACAACGATGCCGAGGACCGCGACGACCCCCAAAACCGAGCGCTTCATGGCCTGATTCCCGCAGCCGGATCGCACCGTAAAAAGGCCTGCCCGCCCCGGTGCCTCACCGACATGTAAGACTTTTGTGCACTGCGATGGGGTTAATAATTTTCAATGCGACCGATGCGACGGAATGCAAAATGCCGCACGAGTAAAGGGCGACCGGCGCAGCCGTATCGGGTCGGAAAGAGAGGGGAGGGGGCGCTCCCCTCACTGTCATAGCCGGGCTTGACCCGGCAATCCAGAAGGTGTCGACGCTCTCTGGATGCCCGGGTCAAGCCCAGGCATGACAGGGAACGGGGAAGGTGCCAGCCTTACAGCCGCCCGTTCACCGCGTCGACGAACACGGCGCGCAGGTCGTCGGCGTTGACCGGCTTGGCGTTGCTGCCGGTCGAGGGGTCGGCCTCGGCCATGCGGCCGATCTCCTCGGCGCGGTTGTCGCCGATGCCGATCTCCTTCAGCGTGTGCGGGATGCCGATCTCGCGGCGCAGATCCAGCACCCAGATCAGGACCGTGTCGAAGCTGGGGTTCGACAGGTCGATGTAGCGGCCCAGCCGCTCCATCCGGCCCTCGATGGCGTCGCGGTTGTGGACCATGCAGTAGGGCATCAGGATGCCGTTCAGCAGGCCGTGATGGGCGTCGTAAAGCGCTCCGAGCGGATGGGCGAGGGAGTGGATCGACCCCAGCCCCTTCTGGAAGGCGGTGGCGCCCATGCTGGCGGCGACCAGCATGTTGCTGCGCGCCTCCAGGTTCTTGCCGTCCTTGACCGCGACCGGCAGCCATTCCCGGATCAGCCGGATGCCCTCCAGCGCGATGCCGTCGGCCATCGGGTGGAAGCCGGGGGCGCAGAAGGACTCCAGGCAATGGGCCAGCGCGTCCATGCCGGTGGCGGCGGTGACATGCGGCGGCAGGCCGACCGACAGTTCCGGATCGGCGATCACCACGACCGGCATCATCTTCGGGTGGAAGATGATGCGCTTCACATGCGCGTCCTCGTCGGTGATGACGCCGGCGCGGCCGACCTCCGACCCCGTGCCGGCGGTGGTCGGGATCGCTATCACCGGGGCGATCTTGGCGGCGTCGGCGCGGGTCCACCAGTCGCCGATATCCTCGAAATCCCACAGCGGGCGCGACTGGCCGGCGTGGAAGGCGATGGCCTTGCCGGCGTCCAGCGGGCTGCCGCCGCCGAAGGCGATGACGCCGTCATGGCCGCCCGCCCGATACACGGCGATGCCGTCGGCGACGTTCTTGCCGGTCGGGTTCGGCTTGACGTCGCTGAACACTGCGGTCGGGATGCCGGCGGCCTCGTTGGCGGCGACCGCATCGACGATCATCGCCAGCTTCGCCAGGCCGGGATCGGTCACCAGCAACGGCTGCTTCAGGCCATGGGCCTTGCACAGGTCCGGCAGCTCCTTGATCCGGCCGGGGCCGAACTTCACCGCGGTCGGGTAGTTCCAGTTGCCTTTGAGCATTCTTGGTCTCGCGGAAAGGGGGCGCCGGTCAGGGAAGCCGCAGGTGGAAGGATTTCGGCCGGGTCAGGTAATCGTAGCCAAGGGTCGAGAGGGTGCAGCCGCGGCCGGAATCCTTGACGCCGGTCCAGGCCAGGGCCGGGTCCAGATAGTCGCAGCGGTTCAGGAACCAGGTGCCGGTCGCGACCTGGTCGCCGATGGCGATGGCGGCGTCGACGTCGCGGGTGAAGACCGACGCGGTCAGGCCGTAGGGGCTGTCGTTCATCAGCCGCACCGCCTCCTCGTCCGACGCCACCTTCATGATGCCGACGACGGGGCCGAAGCTCTCCTCGGTCATCACCCGCATCGAATGGTCGACGCCGGTCAGCACCTGCGGCGCCAGATAGGGCGTGCCGGGCGCGTCGGCGGCGAAGCCTTTGGCGTCGATCAGGGCGCGGGCGCCCTGGCGCACCGCCTCGGCGGTCTGGCCGCGCACGAAGTCCGCGGCGCCGGCCCGCACCATGGGGCCGAGGGTCGTCGCCTCCTCGGTCGGGTCGCCCAGCACGTATTGCCGGGTCAGCTCGACCGCGCCCTCGACGAAGGCGTCGTAGACCGAGGCGTGGACATAGATCCGCTCGATGCCGCAGCAGGACTGGCCGGAGTTGAAGAAGGCGCCATCGACCAGCGTCTCGACCGCGTGCTTCAGGTCGGCATCGGCGCGGACATAGCCGGGGTCCTTGCCGCCGAGCTCGAGCCCGATTCCGACGAAGCGGCCGGCGGCGGCCTCCTCGACCACGCGGCCGCCGGGGACCGAGCCGGTGAAGGCGACGAAGTCGACCGCGCCGCTGCCGATCATCTTCGCCGTGGTGTCATGGTCGGCATGGATGTGCTGGAACACACCGGCCGGCAGGTCCCTGAACGCCTCGGCGAAGCGCTCGGCGCAGAGCGGGGTCTGGTGCGAATGCTTCAGGATCACCGCATTGCCGGCCATCAGCGCCGGGACCACGGCGTTGACCGCGGTCAGGTAGGGGTAGTTCCACGGGGCGACGACGAAGACCGTGCCCAGCGGGTCGCGCCGGATGAAGCGGCGGAAGCCCTCCTTCGGGCCGACATCGATGTCGGCCAGCGCGCCCTCGGCCACCGAGATCATGTACCGCGCGCGCTCCTCGAAGCCGCGCACCTCGCCGGGGGTGTAGCGGACCGGACGGCCCATCTGCCAGGTGATCTCGCGCGCGATCTCCGGCCCGGCGGCGACGAAGGCGTCGACCGCGGCGGACAGCAGGCGCGCCCGCTCCGACACCGGCACGCGCCGCCACTCGGCCTGGGCCACCCGGGCGCGGGCCAGCGTCGCCTCGGCCTCGGCCGGCGTCGCCAGCGGCCGCTCGACATAGACGCCGCCGTTCACCGGCGTGATGGTCTTCAGGATCTGGGTCATTCGTCGTCTCGGGACAGCCTCCCTGCGGCGCGCATCTTGCGGCCATCGCCCCGGATTTCCCAGAAGGATCCTCAGTGATCGGGCTGCCATTCCCGCCGCAGCCGGGCCACGATCCGGCGGCTGTCCTCGTCGACCGGGACATAGGCGACCAGCCGCAGGTCCGGCGCCTCCTCGACCCGGAACACGCTCTGCTCCAGCGCCATCGGGCCGTGCCGCGAGCTGAAGCGCTTGACCGGGTCCGGCCGCCGGGTGACGTCCTGCTCCGGCCACCAGCGGTGGAAGTCGTGGCTGGCCTGGTCCAGCCGGCGGATCAGGGCCAGGAAGGCCGGATCGTCGCGGTGGCGGCCGAACTCGACGCGGAAGCGGGCCAGCATGCCGCGCGCCTCCGCCTCCCAGTTCGGGATCGCGGCGCGGTGCGGCGGGCTGGCGAAGACCAGCCACAGCATGTTGCGGTCCTCGGGCGACAGCGGGGCGAGGTCGCCGAACACCGCCGCCAGCGCAGTGTTCCAGGCGGCCACGTCAAGGCAGGCCGTGGCCAGATAGGCGGGGCCGTCGACCGCCTCGAGCATCCGCCGCAGGGCAGGGGTGACGCCGATGCTCTCCGCCGGCCGCATCGGCGGCGGCCGGTCATGAGCCAGGGTGAAGAGATGGGCGCGCTCGGTCGCGTCCAGCCGCAGCGCCCGCGCCACCTGCTCCAGCACATGGGCCGAGACCTGGATGGCCCGGCCTTGCTCCAGCCAGGTGTACCAGGTGACCCCGACGCCGGCGATCTGCGCCACCTCCTCGCGCCGCAGGCCCGGCGTGCGCCGCCGCGCCGTGGCCGGCAGCCCGACGGCCGCCGGCTCCAGCCGTTCGCGCCGGCCGCGCAGGAACGCCGCCAGATCCTGCCGGTCCCGGGCCCGCCGCTGCTCCGCCATCAGCCTGATGCTCCCAGTACCAGGATAACTTGTCCTCTGGTTCCAGGATAACACGGCCGCGATCCTTGGCTGACGGAAACCGAGGAGGGACGTGATGAGCAGCGAAGACGTGCGGCAACGGTTCCTGGAGTTCCGGGAGCGGCTGTACGGCCGGCACGACCTGGCCGCAGTGGACGAGATGGTGCATCCGGACTTCACCAGCGACAGCCCGCTGATCGCGCCCGGCATCGCCGGCTACAAGGCATTCGCCCGGATGCTGCAGACGGCGCTGCCGGACCTGCAGGCCCTGCGCCACGACGTGGTGGTCGAGGGCGATCGGCTGATGGCGATGGCGCAGTGGCAGGGGACCCATCGCGGCCTCCTGCTGGGTGCGGCGCCGACCGGCGCGGTGCTGCGCTTCGCCACCGCCGACCTGTACCGCCTGCGCGACGGCCTGCTGGCCGAGCATCGCGACGTGGTCGACCGGCTCGACGCCTCGATCGCGCTCGGGCTTGTCCGGCCGGCCGTCAGGTCGCCGGCTTGATCGGCACCGGCCGGGTCATCAGGTCGACATAGAGGTCGAAGAAGCGGCGGTTGTCGAACTGCTTCACCACCTTGACCTTCTGCAGCAGCCTGGTCGGCTGCTCCTGCCAATAGCCGAAGGTGCGGCCGTAGCCGGGGCCGAAGGCGATGTCGACGTCGAGATACAGCTCCTCGACCTCGGTGGCGTAGCTGGGGTCGACCAGATAGGCGAGGGCGAGCGTGTCGAAGACGTTGACCGTCGCCGCCGCGTCCCTGGCATAGGCCTTGGCCATCCAGCTGTCCTTGAACAGCGCCGGAATCGGCCCGTCGCCGGCGACGATGCGGTCGAAATCGGTCTTGGACAGCTGGGTGATGTCGGTGACGTCGAGCGGGATGATGGCCTGGTCGATCGGCTCGCGCATGACGATGCGCGTCGCCTCGGGGTCGATCCAGACATTCATCTCGGCCGCCGGGGTGGTGTTGCCGCGGATATCGACCGCGCCGGCCATGTAGACGATCCGCTTGATCAGCGGCACGATCTCCGGGTTCTTGCGCACGGCCAGGGCGATGTTGGTGGCCGGGCCGATCACCAGCAGCGACACCTCATGCGGGTTGGCCTTGACCGTGTCGACAATGAAGTCGACCGCGTCCTGGTCGCGCAGCTTGGCCTTGGTGGCGAAGCCGTCCGGCGGCGCCACCAGGTCGGCATCGGCCGGCTGCGGCCGGTGGAAGGCGGTCTTGTAGCTCTCGCCGAAGCCGTACAGCGCGCGCTCGCTCTCGAAGCTCTCCGGGTCGTGCACCAGCGGCAGGTTGGCGCCGGCATAGACGCCGACCTTGTCCTCGATGCCCAGGCGCTCGACCGCGCGCAGCGCGTCCGCCACCTCCTGCTTCAGCCAGTTGTTGCCGGTCACCACGGTGACGCCCAGCAGGTCGATCACCCCTTGGTGGTCGAGTTGCGCGGCCATGATCAGGACCTGGCCGTCATCCCCGGCGGTGCTGAAATCGGTGTCGAGGATGATCTTCTCGGCGGCCACGGCCGGTGCCGCGGCCAGCGCCCATGCCGCCACCGCGGCGGCGATCCATCGCTGCATTCCTGTGCCTCCTCCTGTGCGGACGCGCGTCCTTCGATCCGAGTCGCCGGCGGTCCGGTGTCCTACGATGGCACGCTTCTGTTACCGGCCGCAGCGCAGATCATGAGCGGGTCACCTGACAAGTCGGCGGTGCCGGGCGAATCGGTGCCGGTCGGCGACGACCTCGTTCTCTGGCTGATCAAGCGGCTGTGAGCGCCCATTCCGCTGGCATCCGCCCCGAAACAGGGCAAATTTTGGGCAGAATCGAGCGTGATCAATTTTTAATCTTTTTCCGCTTGCGAACCTCGCCGCGGCATGCTTATGTTGCAGTGCGATATGCAGTGATGAGCTGCTGTCGTAACGCACTTCTTGGGCGTTTCCTCCCTAAACTCGGGCCGCAGCGATGCGGCCTGTTTTCTTTTGGGGACAGGCCAAGCCCCCGGACCCCCAGATCAGCCCCCGGCCGTCACGAAGGCGGCGAGCTCCCGTCCGAACCGGTCGGGCTCCTCATAGAAGGGGCTGTGGCCGCTCTCCGCATAGACCGAGAGGCGGCTTCCCGAGTGGATCGCCTTGATCCGCTCCGACATGGCCAGGCGGACCAGCCGGTCATGCGCCCCATGCGTCAGCAGGATCGGGCCGGCATAGGCCTGGAACACGGGTTCGAGATCGGGCGTGGCCGTCCTGACGAAGCCCTCGCCCACGGCCCGCGCCGTCATGCCGTTGACCACCAGCATGCGCTGCAGCTCCGCGCCCGTTGGCGGCTGGTGGAAGCAGGCCTCGAGGAAGCGCGCCGTCTCGGCCGTCCGCTCGGCCAGGTCGGGCGAGGTGGTGGTCCGGGCGAAGGTGCCCGCCAGCGGCGTCAGCAGATCCGGCGAGAGCCGGGTGACCGCGTCGACCAGGTTGATCCCGGCGACCCGCGCGCCGCCGTATTTCCGCAGATACGCGCCGGCCACGTAGCCGCCGAGCGACCAGCCCACCAGGACGGGGCGGCGCAGCTTCGCGGCGGCGATCACGGCGGCGACGTCGTCGGCCCAGCGGTCGGCATCCGCATAGGCGTCGGGGGAGGGCGGCTTGTCCGAATCGCCATGGCCACGCAGGTCGAACCGGACCAGGCGGAAGCCGGCCAGGGCCGGGTCGGCGAACTGTTTGTCCCAGCTCAGCCGGCTCTGGCGCAGGCCGTGGATGAACAGGATTTCGGGCGCCTGCGGGTTGCCCTGCGCCTCTCCTGTCAGCATCGTGCCGTCCGACGACCGGGCGGAGAAGGTCTCCCGGGCCTGTGGGGCCGCGAATCCGAGCCTGGCGTGAACCGCGAGGGCGGCAAGGCCGATCGTTCCGGCCAGGAAGCTGCGTCGTGAGCGATCCATCAGTGTCATCCATGTTATTTATCGATCACTAATCAACCTGTTTGACGCCGGGCGTCAAGATGTTGTTTAGTGGTCGATATGGAACCGGATGCGAAATCGCGCGGCGGGCGGCCGTGGAGCTTCGACCGCGACAGGGCGATCGAGACCGCCATGCGGCTGTTCTGGCGGCACGGCTATGAAGGGGTGTCGGTCGGCGACCTGACCAAGGCCATCGGCATCGCGCCGCCGAGCCTCTATTCGGCCTTCGGCAGCAAGGCCGGGCTCTACCAGGAGGCGCTGAACCGCTACGAGGAGAGCCTCGGTTCGCTCGACATGACGCCCGTCGCCGCGGCTGCCACGCTGGCGGAGGCGGTGCGGCGGCTGCTCGAGGCGGCGGTCCGGGCCGTCACCCATCCCGATCGCGAGCGCAGCTGCATGATTTCCAGCGGGATGACCACCTGCCATCCCGAGCACGCCGCGCTGGCCCGCGATCTCGCCGCCCGGCGCGACGCCATGCGCGAGCGGATCACACAGGCCCTCCGGCCCTTCGCCGATGCGGAGGAGGGGCGCCGCCTGGCCCGGCACCTGGCGGCGGTCATGCAGGGCATCTCGATCCAGGCCCGCGACGGCGCGACGCCGGCGGAGCTGCAGGAGATCGTCGAGGATCTGGTCGCCGGCGTCGCCGCGCGGTTTCCCGGGGGAAGCCTGACCTGGTGACAAAATCCGACGCTTGGTACCGGAGCCGTAAGCCCGCTTGGAGCGGCAAGCTGACGCTGCGCCCTTTCACTCGCGCCGTCCGCATCGCGCCCAATCCGGAGACCGGCGCTCGGCCGGTCGCCGTCATCGCGCAGCACGCCTTTCCGACAATGGGCGAGCGCCCCGGCAGCTCATCCGTTCAGGAACACCCGCGCATGCTCCAGAAAGACCCCCGCATGCTGTGACTGCGCCCCGTGGCTGGCGTCCGGATACATCACGAGCTGGGCGTCAGGCAGGTGCTGCGCCAGAATGAAGGCGTTGATCGGCGTGACGACGACATCCCTGTTCCCATGCACGACCAAGGCGGGCCGGCGGATCCTGTCCAGCATCGCGTAGCGGTCCGTCGAGGGAACGGCGCCCCACTCGCGGATCGCCTCCAACTGGGCGTCTGCGGCCTTCCTGGAGATCGGCGCATCGCGGTCCGCGGTGCGAAGCTTCAGCCGTTCGATATAGGCTCGCCCCGCAGCCTGGCTGGCCTCGCCGGGTGTGAAGAACGCCCCCATGAGCAGGGCGACCGGATCGTCCAGCTCGTCGGCCGAAAGTTCGGTGAAGGTCATGCCTTCTCCGCCCCGCGGTCCCGCGCCCAGCAGGATCATCCGCCGGATCATCTCCGGATGATCCTGCGCCAATTGCTGGGCGATCATGCCGCCGAGCGAGAATCCCATGGCGTCGAAGCTCATGAGATCGAGCGCCCGGCAGAAGTCGACACAGTCCTGTGTCATCGCCGCGACCGTCGGCGGCGTATCGCCCGTCGAGCCGCCGACGCCGGCGTTGTCGAACAGGATGACCTCACGCTCGCGCGCCAACCCGTTCGTCACCAGGGGGTCCCAGTCGTCCAGGGTCGCGGCGAAGTAGTTGAGCAACAGCAGGGGCAGGCCTCCAGGCCTGCCGAAGCGCCGATAGGCGAACCGGACGCCTCCGACCTGAGCGAATTCGGTGGGAGCCGTCTCATGCGTGGCATTGGACATGAAGATATTCCTTGAGGTTCTCCGGCGCGCGGCAGGATCATCCCGGGAACCTGTCGCCGAACATCGGCAGGCCGCTCCGCGACTGCTCACGCGTGGCCTCGTCCTGGATCACGTCCCAGTGCTCGGCGAGCACCCCGTCCTCCAGGCGCAGGATGTCGGCGACGACCCACGCCGCGGGCAGGCCGTGGCCGCTGAACCGCCCGTGCAGGATGACGTAATCGCCGGAGGCGGCCGCGACGTGGTTGTCGTAGCGCAGCGTGTCGGGCAGGGTCTTCACGAGCTCGAACAGCCCCTCCCGGCCCGGCGCGATGTGGGCGCTGTGCTGGATGTAGTTCGGCGACCAGAAGCGCTCCGCCACCGCGTAATTGCGCTTGTTGAAGAGGGCCTCGAAGGCGCTCAGGACGATCTGCACGTTGTCGGCCATGGTCGTACTTCCCCGATAAGGTTGATGATTGACGATGCTGGAAGAGGACTCTCGACCGCCTCAGCTCCGGTAGTCCGGGGGAACCGAGAAGATCACGTTCTCCGGATCGGGCAGGTCCTTGACGCCGCCGGGCAGGAGGGCCTGGGCGGCGGCGACCACGTTCAGAGACTCCCGCACCAGCTTGATCTGGCCGTTCTCGGCCACGAGACGGGCAGCAAACAGGTGATGGGCGGTGCGCCCGGTCGCTGCCGCCGTCGTGTGGGCCATGTATTCGGCGAACACCTGCTCCGGGGTGTCGATCAGGACGCGGGTGTCCTCGGGCTTGAAGGCGAAGTCCGGATAGAGCCCGGCGACGAGGTCTTGGAGTTCGCTGATCGCCTGGCGACCCCGGTGGCGCCAGGGGATGCCCACCGAATGCAGGAACGGCAGCTCGAACACCCCGTCCTCGGCGAACAGGGCGGCGACGTCTTGGCCGCGCGGGACGGCGGCGAGGAATTCGAGCAGCAGGGCTTTGGCGTCTTTCATTGTGATGGTCTTTCGGAACGGGCGTTCGCTGTGTCCCGGGACTCATACGCCTTGCCCCTTTTGGCCGACATGTCATATATGCCACCTTTCTCGCCATGAGGGGCCAACGCATGCGCCGCATCGGTTTCATCGTCTACCCGGGCTTCCAGGCGATCGGCCTCATGGCCTCCTCCGTCTTCGAGATCGCCAACCTGTTGAGCGAAACGCCGGCCTATGAGCTCTCGGTGCTGTCCGAGGCCGGGGGCCTGGTGCGCGGCTCGGCGGCCGTCTCGGTCGAAACCCGTCGGCTGGACGATGTGAGCGGCTACGACACGCTGATCGTCTGCGTCGGCAATGACCTGCCGCAGACCTCGCCGGAGATGCTCGACCTGCTCCGCGCCGCCGTTCCCGTCACGCGTCGGATCGGCGCGATCTGTACCGGCGCCTTCGTCCTGGCCGAGGCCGGCCTGCTACGGGGCCGCCGCGCCACCACCCACTGGATGGTGGCGCGCGAGCTCGCCCTGCGCTTCCCCGACACCCTCGTCGACGAGGACCGCATCTTCGTGGCCGACAAGGGGGTCTGGACTTCGGCGGGCATGACCGCCGGCCTCGACCTCGCCCTGGCCATGGTGGAGGAGGACCTGGGGCCTGGGCTCGCCCGCTCGGCAGCCCGCACCATGGTGCTTTACCACCGCCGCTCCGGCGGTCAGTCGCAGCATTCCGCCCTGATCGAGCTGGAGCCCAAGTCGGATCGCATCCAGTCCGCCCTGACCTACGCCAGGTCCAACCTCAAGAACCCCTTGACCCTGGACGAGCTCGCCGAGGCGGCCCGGCTCAGCTCGCGCCAGTTCAGCCGCGCCTTCCGCGAAGAGACCGGCCAGACGCCGGCCAAGGCGGTGGAGCGCCTGCGGGTCGAGGCCGCCCGCCTGATGCTGGAGGAAGGGCGCCACACGGTGGAGACCGTCGCCTACGAGATCGGCTTCGGCGACCGCGAGCGGATGCGTCGGGCGTTCCTGCGCAATTTCGGGCTTCCGCCGCAGGCCGTCCGCCGCACCGCCCGGCTCTAGTACCTCTGCACGGAGGATTTGACGGGTTGTTGAGGTGCGAGAGGAGGGAGTTCGTTCGGATTGACGAGGAGTTCGATGCTGCGAGCGACGCCCGGCTGTCTGCGGATCAAGCCGAGGCGGTCGAGGGTCAGCACCATCTGATGGACGGACGGCGGGGTGACGCGGAAATAGCGCTGTAGATCGCGTTCGGCCGGAGGGCGTCCGTTGACCTGGCAGTAGGCCCAGACGAAGGCGAGGTACTGGCCCTGCTTTTCGGTGAAGCGGGTCGGCGTGCGCTCTTGGCTCTGGTCAAATAATTGATTCATTTCCGATTCATCCGGGTCTTCGTCAGCGGCGGAGATGGTCCGGATGAATGTAAGATATCGGGTCGAGTTGAGCCAAACCGAGCATGCCACGTTGTCGGCGATGGTGAGCGGCGGCAAGCATCCCGTTCGCCCCTCGCGGTTGCGCTGCATCCGGCGCTGGAACGGCGGCTCCTCCAGCCCGTCCGGCAGCATCACCCCGCCATGGAAGCGCGCCACGGCGCCGGTCTCGATCAGCGGCTTGACGCTGCGCCGGATTGTTTCGGTCGAGACCTCGAAGCGATGCGCCGGCTCGGCGATGCTGTAACTGTCGGACGCGCGCACGGCCCGCTGCGGCGTTCCCTCGCCCCGGAGAATTGCCCTATCGTATCGGCGGGGAGGTGGGAATGCCGGATGCGTCGGACATCATCGCGGGGTTGGGCTGCTGGAGCGGGCGCGTCACCATCGCCCCGTTGGCCGGCGGGCTGACCAACCGCAACTACCGGGTCGACGATGCCGCCGGGGCCCATGTCGTGCGGCTGGGCGCCGACATCCCGCACCACCACATCCTGCGCTTCAACGAGCTGGCGGCCAGCCGGGCCGCCGCGTCCGCCGGCATCTCGCCCGAGGTCGAGCATGCCGAACCGGGCATCCTGGTGACCCGCTTCGTCGCCGGCGAGACGCTGACGCCGGAACGGGTGCGGCAGCAGGCGCCGCGGGTGCTGGAGCTGGTGCGCCGCGTGCATCACGAGATGCCGGCCCATCTGCGCGGCCCGGTCCTGGCCTTCTGGGTGTTCCATGTCGTACGCGACTACGCCCATGCGCTCGAAGGCCGGCGGCCGGCGGCGGAGTTGGCCGGGCTGCTCGGCCGCGCCGCGCAGCTGGAGGCGGCGGTCGGGCCGGTCGAGCTGGTGCTCGGCCACAACGACCTCTTGGCCGCGAACTTCATCGACGACGGGCAGCGGCTGTGGCTGGTCGACTGGGACTATGCCGGCTTCAACAGCCCGCTCTTCGACCTCGGTGGCCTGGCCTCGAACAACGGCTTCTCGGCTGCGGAGGAGGCGGCGATGCTGGACGCCTATTTCGGCGCCCCGACCTCGGCCGATCTGCGCCGGCGCTACGCCGCGATGAAGGCGGCGTCGCTGCTGCGCGAGACGCTGTGGAGCATGGTGTCGGAGATCCACTCGACGCTGGATTTCGACTACGCCGCCTATACCGACGAGAATCTGCGGCGCTTCGAGGGCGCCTGGGACGACTTCCAGAGGATGTGAGATGAACGCCTTTCCCACCCAGGCCCGCGCCGTGGTCATCGGCGGCGGCATCGTCGGGGTCTCGACCGCCTATCACCTCGCCCGGCTGGGCTGGGCGGACACGGTGGTGATCGAGCGGCACAAGCTGACCTCCGGCTCCACCTTCCACGCCGCCGGCCTGGTCGGGCAGCTGCGCTCCAGCGCCAATATCACCCAGCTGCTCGGCCATTCGGTGCGGCTGTACACCGAGCTGGAGCGCGAGACCGGCCTGGCCACCGGCTGGAAGATGAATGGCGGGCTGCGCCTGGCCTGCACCGAGGCGCGCTGGACCGAGCTGAAGCGCCAGGCCACCACGGCCCGCAGCTTCGGGCTGGAGATGCACCTGCTGTCGCCCCAGGAGGCGCAGGATCTGTGGCCGCCGATGCGGGTCGACGACCTGGTCGGCGCCGCCTTCCTGCCGACCGACGGCCAGGCCAACCCGTCCGACATCACCCAGTCCCTGGCCAAGGGCGCGCGCATGGCGGGCGCCACGATCTGGGAGGATACCGAGGTCACCGGCATCGAGACCAAGGACGGGCGGGTGTCGGCGGTGCTGACCAGCCGCGGCCGCATCGCCTGCGAGGCGGCGGTGAACTGCGCCGGGCAATGGGCGCGCGAGCTCGGCCGCATGGTGGGGGTCAACGTGCCGCTGGTGTCGGTCGAGCACCAGTACATGGTGACCGAGCCGATCGCGGGCGTGACCCGCACTTTGCCGACCCTGCGCGACCCCGACCGGCTGACCTACTGGAAGGAGGAGGTCGGCGGGCTGGTGATGGGCGGCTACGAGCCGAACCCGATCGCCTGGGCGGTCGACGGCATCCCCGACGGTTTCAACTTCCAGCTCCTGCAGCCGAACTGGGACCATTTCCAGCAGATCGTCGAGTTGGCGCTGGGCCGGGTGCCGGCGCTGGAGACGGCCGGGGTGAAGGAGCTGATCGCCGGGCCGGAAAGCTTCACCCCGGACGGCAACTTCATCCTCGGCGAGGCGCCGGAGCTGCGTGACTTCTATGTCGGCGCCGGCTTCAACGCCTTCGGCATCGCCTCGGGTGGCGGCGCCGGCAAGGCGCTGGCGGAATGGATCGCGGGCGGCGAGCCGCCCTACGATCTGTGGCCGGTCGACATCCGCCGCTTCGGCCGGGCCCAGGCCGATGTCGACTGGGTGCGCAAGCGGACGCTGGAGCTGTACGGCAAGCACTACACCATCGCCTGGCCGAACGAGGAGCATGCCAGCGCCCGGCCGCTGCGCCGGTCGCCGCTGTATGACCGGCTGAAGGCTCAAGGGGCCTGCTTCGGCGAGAAGCTGGGCTGGGAGCGGCCGAACTGGTTCGCGGCCGCGGGGGAGGCGGCGGAGGAGATCCCGAGCTTCGGCCGGCCGAGCTGGTTCGAGGCGGTGGCGCGCGAGCACCGGGCGACGCGCGAGGCGGTGACCGTCTTCGACCAGTCCTCCTTCGCCAAATTCGCCCTGGTCGGCCGGGATGCGGAGGCGGCGCTGTCCTGGATCTGCGCCAATGACGTGTCGCGGCCGCCGGGCACGCTGACCTACACCCAGATGCTGAACAGCCGGGGCGGCATCGAATGCGACCTGACCGTCGCCCGGCTGGCGCCGGACCGCGTTCACCTCACCACCGGCACCGGCTTCGCCACCCATGATTTCGACTGGATCGCGCGCAGCATCCCGGGGGGTGTCGACGCGCATCTGGTCGACGTCACCTCTTCATATGCCGTGCTCAGCCTGATGGGGCCGAAGGCGCGGGACGTGCTGCAGGCGCTGACCCGCGACGACGTCTCCAACGCCGGTTTCCCCTTCGGCCGGGTCCGACAGCTCGCCGTCACCGGCGCCCCGGTGCTGGCGCTGCGCATCACCTATGTCGGCGAGCTGGGGTGGGAGCTGCACATCCCGACCGAATTCGCCGTCGGGGTCTATGAGGCGGTGATGGCGGCGGGGGCAGAATTCGGCATCGCCAATGCCGGCTACCGTGCGATCGAGACGCTGCGGCTGGAGAAGGGCTACCGCGCCTGGGGCAGCGACATCGGGCCCGACCACACGCCGCTCGAGGCCGGGTTGGGCTGGGCGGTGAAGCTGAAGACCGCCATCCCGTTCCAGGGGCGGGAGGCGCTGGAGGCGCAGCGCGGCCAGCGGCTCAAGAAGATCCTCGCCACCGTCACGGTCGACGACCCGGCGGTGGTGCTGCTGGGGCGCGAGACCATCCTGCGCGACGGCAAGCCAGCCGGCTGGCTGTCCAGCGGCGGCTTCGGCCACACCCTCGGCCAGCCGATCGGCCTCGGCTATGTCCGCGACCCGGCCGGGCTGGACCGCGAGGCGCTGCTGGCCAGCACCTACGAGCTGGAGGTCGCGACCGAGCGGGTGCCGTGCCGCGTGCATCTCGACCCGCTCTACGATCCGCGCATGGAGCGGGTGAAGGGGTAGCAAGATCCGGGCGAGTCAGACGGGCAGGGGCGCGTCCGGCTTCACATGGGCGATCGACGCGTAAGTGTGGGTCTCCCTGACGCCCGGCAGGGGCAGGATCACCCGCTGCAGGAAGTCCTGGAACGCCGCCATGTCGGCGATCCGGGCCTTGACCAGATAGTCGAAGCCGCCGACCACCATGTGGCACTCCAGGATTTCCGGCGCCCGCCGCACGGCCTCGGCAAAATGATCGAAGACCTGCGGGGCCGTGTGGTCGAGCCGGACCTGGATGAACACCAGCGTCCCGCGCCCGAGCTTCCGAGGGTCGAGCACGGCCCGGACCGCCGTGATGAACCCGTCGCGGAACAGCCGCTTGACCCGCTGGCTGGTGCCGGTCGGGGACAGGCCCACCCGCCCGGCAAGGTCGAGGGTCGTGCGGCGTCCATCCTCCTGCAGCAACCGCAGAAGAGTGCGATCGACTCCGTCGAGGTCGCTCATGTCAAAAGCACTTTCTAACGGACACTTCAGTTCTGATTTCACTCAAAAATCGTAAATTCAACGTATTTTGTCGCGCGGATCGTCGCAATAGCCTTGTTGGCATCGAGACCATTCTTGCCGTTCCCGACCGGGGCCGGCTCTCAGGAGGTTGAGAATGCCGAAGGCCGAGGCTGCTTCGATCGCTCTCCCGTCGCTGTCGAAGGGAGAGACCAGGGTTTTGACGTTGAGCGAGGCGGATGTCCGGGCATGCATCGACCCGCTGCAGTTGCTGGATGCCCTGGATGCCGGCTTCAAGGCCCTGGCGCTGGGCCGGGTCGTCACCCCGGCGCGGCCGCAGCTCGACATCCCGCAGGCCGGCTATTCCCTGGCGATGCCGGCCTGGACGGACGGCATGAATCTGACGGTGAAGATCGTCAATGTCTTCGAAGGCAACATCGGCCGGGGCATTCCCAGCCATCTCGCCACCATCCACCTGTTCGATCCGGCCAGCGGCCTGCCGGTCTGCATCATGGACGGCACCTACATCACGGCGGTCCGGACCTCCGGCTCCGCGGTGCTGTCGGTGCGCGAGCTCGCCCGCCGGAACGCCAGGGTTGTCACCGTGGTGGGGGCGGGCGTGCAGGCCGACCAGCATCTCCGCCTGCTGCCGCTGGTGCGGGACTTCGCCGAGATCCGCGTCGCCTCGAAGCGCTTTGAGGATGCCGAGGCCCTGGCCGCGCGCCATCCCGGCGTCACCCCGGTGGCCGAGCTGGAAACGGCCGTCCGCTCATCCGACGTGGTCTGCCTGGCGACCCATTCCTATGAGCCGGTGATCGACGCCGGCTGGGTCCGTCCGGGCACGCATGTCTCGTCGGTCGGGGTCGCGCCGCCGGGCGGCGAATTGCCGGTCGCTTTGGTTCGCGCGGCTACGCTCTATGTCGAGACCAGGGACGCTTTCGAGCCCACCCCGGTGGGATCCTGCGAACTGGCCGGCCTCGACCCAAACACCGGCATCACGCTCGGCGACATGCTGCTCGCGCGACGGCCGGGGCGTGTCTCGGCGGATCAGATCACGGTCTACAAGGCGATGGGGACGGCGATGGAGGACATGGTGGCGGCAGACCTCGCCTATCGCCACGCCCGCCGGTTGGGCAGGGGCACGATGATCACTCTGTAGAGGCCCTGGGTCAGATCGCCTCGTCCCCGACCTTGTGGCCGAGGCTATCCTTCACAACGCCGGCCGCGCGAAAAAGGGCTCTGGACTTAAAGTTTCCTTGAACTTGTAGCATCCCCTCGACTCACCACCAATCGAGGGGCACATCATGGACCAACTCCGCATCGGCCTGATCTACGGCAGCGTCCGCGAAGGCCGGTTCTGCGACACCGTCGCCGGCTGGGCGGCCGGCGAGATCGAGCGGGCCGGCGGCTTCGCGCTCGACCCGATCGACCCGCGCAGGCTCGGCCTGCCGGACTGGAGCGGCCGAAGGGACGGGGAGGGCGTCGCCGTCTTCCGCGAGCGCATCGACCGGGCCGACGCCTTCGTCGTGGTCACGCCGGAATACAACCACGGCTATCCGGCCGTGCTGAAGTTCATGATCGACTGCGCCTATGCCGAATGGCAGGCCAAGCCGGTGGCCTTCGTCTGCTACGGCGGCATCTCCGGCGGCCTGCGGGCGGTGGAGCAGCTGCGCCTGGTCTTCGCCGAGCTGCATGCGGTGACGCTGCGCGACACGGTCAGCCTGGCCTTCGCCCCGCGCCGCTTCGACGCCGCCGGCCGGCTGATCGAGCCGGAGCAGACCACCGCCGCCATGGCGGTGATGCTGAAGGCGCTGCGCTGGTGGGCGACCACCCTGCGCCAGGCCCGCGCCGTCGCCCCCTATGCCGAGGCGCTGGCGTAGCGTCAGGACCGGCCAGGTGACGACTCTCCCGACGTCGGCTCAGGCGGCGGACGGCCGGACCACGATCGCTATCGCGGTCCCCACGCCTTGACGACCGATTGATAGTTCAGCTTGGGGGCCTGCTGTTCGACCGGATAAGTGGCGGGCTGCAGCCACCACCAGTTGTTTGGAGGTGGATCCCACCGCGGGTATGCGGTCTTTGCCTGATAATTCTGTTTCGGAAGCCCCCAGCTGCTGTCCTGCCCAAAGCGCATGATGCCGAAGGTCTTCTCCGCACCAGCTTCCCAGGGACGCTCTTCGTTCAGGAAAACGCAGGCGCCCAGCATCATGCCATTGCTGCCGCCGGGCTTCGACGCCGCGATCTGTTGCGAGAGCAATTCTGCCTGCAGGGCTTCACTGCCGGCGTATTTGATGCTCGAGCCGAGTTCGGTGAACATGACCGGCGGAATCGGGATGTTGTATTTCTTCCAGTAGTTGGGCAGGCGGTTGTTCAGGAAGTCCTGGATGTCGGAACCCGGGTTCTGGGGATTGGTCGAAAACACGATGCGCTGGTTCCAGAAATCAGCCGCATCGATGTTGCCGATCTTGCCCTGCCGCATGAGGACGTCGCGCACCTTCTTGAGATAGGCCGCACCCTGAATGCCGTCCTCCGTGCCGAATGACGTGCACACCATCATCGGCAGCCGGTTCGGATCCAGGACCGAGTTCTTTGCCTCCCATTCGGCGATCCAGGTCATGACGGTGACCACGTGCTCAGGCTTCCGGTCGTGCCACAATTCGTACTCGTTGAAGATCTTCCACATCCCGACGCCCGGAATGGGCGCTTTGGCGGGGGGCGGGTTGGGCGTATAGATTTCGCCGATGATGGCCTCGACATTCTGTCGAGCCAGGACGGTCTTGCCTTGGCTGAGGAGATCCATCGTGTAGTTGCTGATGGGAATGGTCGCCCTCATGCCGAGATTGGCGCAAACTCGGAGGAATTTGACATGTTCCAGGAACAGCAATAGCCGCCCGCTTTGGTCCTTCTGCGAGACGGGCGCGGCCCAATCATAGCAATGAATGAAGTTGATGCCCAATTTCTGTTGAAAACGATAGAGATCCTTCCGTCCTTTCTCTCCCATATTGTCCGGATTTGTGTATCCCCAAAGCTCCTCGAAGATATTATTATAGAAATCTGAATTTTCGTACAGCATTCCTGGTCCGGAAGTCTTAGTATAGTCGCTTGGCCCAGGCATATACGCGATGCCCTGAATGTTCGCGACACCGAATTTCCTGCACCGATCAATCGCCGTCATGTTGGCCATGGACGATACTCCAATTTTTGAGTTTTATACAAAGAACAAGAGTTCGGGCGCTAAAGGCAGGATTGCAACACAAGCACGCCAGCCCCGCCGCTATCGACGATCAGCATCATGCCATGCATGCCCACGGCTTCAGCCGCGATCGGGTTCAAGTTCCTGTCTGGAATTAACTAATTTTAGACAATTCCGAAAAGAAGTTTTAAGTAACTGCCGGCACGCCTTAGATTCATTGCGGAGGCTACCATCCATCGAAGTATCGACCGATGACGTTTTGTTGGCAATTGAAATCATTTGATATCGGGATCTGTTCGGCATTGGTCTCACCCTGGCAAGGACTCGACCGGCGGGAACTGCTGCGCCGCTTCGCCGGCCTTCGATTCAGCCTCCAGGCACCCGGCACCACCGACGGGACCGGTCTGCAACATATGTTGTTGTGTTGCATGTTAGGAAACTTGTCGCTATCACCATCCGCCGTCCCGAAGAGACTGCTTCGGGTTGGCACGGCGTTGCGGCGCCACCGGTCCAGGCAGCGGACCCGGCTGTCCCCGGGGCATTGGGGGAGGGGCTCGCATGGCGCAGATCATCAATGGCGATGGCGGAGACAACACGCTCACCGGTACGGATGTGGGGAACGTCGGCAATCCTGACGGCATCGACATCATCAACGGGCTCGCCGGCGACGACACGCTGATCGGCCTGAGCGGCGACGACACCATCCGGGGCGGCCTGGGCGCCGACATCATGATCGGGGGCGACGGCATCGACACCGCCACCTATGCCGCCGCGGCCGAGGGCGTGGAGGTCGACCTGAACAGCGGCGCCACGGTTGGCGGCGAGGCGCGGGGCGACACGCTGGTCGACATCGAGAATCTCGTCGGCTCCGGCTTCAACGACGTCCTGGTCGGCAATGACGGGGCCAATACCCTCTCCGGCGGCGGCGACGAGGACCTCTTGACGGGCGGCGCCGGGGCGGACGTGATCGATGGCGGAGATGACAGGGACATCGCAAACTACCGGACGTCATCGGCGGGGGTCCGGATCGACCTGGCGGCAGGCACGCTGGCGGGCGGCGATGCCGCGGGCGACACGCTGATCGGCATCGAGAGCCTTTGGGGCTCGGACTTCGCCGACCGGCTGACGGGCGACGCCGGAGACAACAACTTGGCCGGTTTCGACGGCGACGACGTGCTGCGCGGAGGGGCCGGCGCCGACTTCCTCGTCGGCGGCGCCGGCATCGACCAGGCCAACTACCAGGGCTCGGCTTCGGGCGTTGTGATCGACCTGCTGGCTGACACCGCCTCCGGTGGCGATGCGGAGGGCGACGGTGTGCATGAGATCGAGAACCTGTACGGGTCCAGCCATGACGACCAGTTGACCGGCGACAACGGCCGCAACGTCCTCGGCGGCGAGAACGGCGACGACGCCCTCATCGGCAATGGCGGCGACGATTCCCTGTCCGGAGAGGCCGGCAACGACAGCCTCACCGGCGGCGATGGGGCCGACCGGCTGGTCGGCGGGGCCGGGATCGACACCATCCATGGCGGCATCGGCAATGACTCGGTCGACGCCGGCAGCGAGAACGACCAGGTCTTCGGCGAGGCCGGCCACGACAACATCCTGGGCGGGGCCGGCGACGACCAACTCGACGGCGGCGACGGCAACGACACGCTCGAAGGCGCGGCGGGATTCGACACGCTGACCGGCGGCGCCGGCATCGACACGGCCAGCTACACCGGCTCCGCCGCCGGGGTCTCGGTCAATCTCGCGACGGGCGCCGTCGCCGGCGGCGACGCGGTGGGCGACACCTTCAGCGGCATCGAGCAGGTTCTGGGCTCGGCCCAGGCCGACATCCTGACCGGCGACGCCAGCGCCAACACGCTGTGGGGTATGGGCGGCGGGGATGTCCTGACCGGCGGCGGGGGAGGCGACGTGCTGAAGGGCGGCGTCGGCGCCGACCGCTTCGTCTATGCGGTCCTGTCCGACAGCGCGGTCTCCGGTCTCGGCAAGGACACGATCCGGGACTTCGCGGCCGGCGACGAGATCGACCTCTCGGCGATCGACGCGGACGGCAATTCGTCGAACGGCGACACCGCCTTCACCTTCGGCACCGGCGACTACACCCGTCATGCCGGCGAGCTGCGGGTGGTGACGGCGGGCTCGATCCAGGTGGTCTATGTCGACGTCAATGGCGACAAGGTCTCGGACTTCGCCATCAACGTCACCTCCGACCACGCCCTGACCGCCGGCGACTTCGTGCTGTAGCCCGCCCGAGCTGGCCATGCTGCGCCAGGCCCGCGCCGTCGCCCCTGTGCCGAGGCGCTGGCGAAGGTTTTCACAAAGAGAGCCCCGCCGGAGAGGCGGGGCTGAGGGGTCCAGTGGTGGAAGGGAGCTCTCGCACCCCCCAAGAGAGAGACGATCCGGGGTCGTGTTCTATTCCAGAATCGGAGTCCGCAGGCCGGCCCGTCCCGCGCCGCCGCCACTATCCGGCCGCATTGCCGGGGCAGGCTGGCCGCGAATGGTGGAGTGACGACCGATGACTCGACATACACTCGCGCCTGCCGCTCTCGTGCTCTTTCTGGCCGCCGCCGGCCCGGCGCTGGCCGACAGCCAGTCCAGCAACTCCTCCTCCAACTGCTCCAACGGCCGCTGCACGCGGGTCGAGACCTATGACGTCGAGGACCGTCACGGCAGCTACGGCTGGACCCGGGTGGAGACCTGGGACGAGCAGCCTCGGCGCCGCTCCCGGCCGCCGCCGGTGGTGATCGTCCTGCCGCCGCGCGACGACGACGACGAGGACTGACCGCCTCACCGGGCGAAGGTGGCGAGGGCGACACCGCCGAGGGTCAGGGCCAGGGCGCCGATCTCGCGCAGGCCGAACGGGTCGCCCAGCAGCGCCACCGAGGCGAGCACGCCGACCACCGGCGCCAGCAGCGACCCGATGGTGGCGACCGAGGCCGGCAGCCGGCGCAGCGCCGCGAACCAGCAGACATAGGCGAGGCCGAAGGCGAGGACGCCGCCATAGACCAGCGCCGCCCAGGCCCTGGCCTCCAGCGCCGCGAAATCCGGCTGTTCGAGCAGTTGCCACAGCAGCAGCAGCGGCAGCAGGCCGAGCCCGGTCTGCCACGCCACCAGGGCGGTCGGCGGCATCGCCACCGGCGCCCGCTTGGCCAGCACGGTGCCGAGCGCGAACAGCATCGACCCGGCCAGGGCGAAGGCCACGCCGGGCAGCTTGGCGGCGAGATCGGCCTCGCCCGGCGTGCTGTGCGCCACCAGCAGCACGATGCCGGACAGGCCGAGCACCAGGCCGACGCCGCGGCGCATGGTCGGCCGCTCGCCCAGCAGCGGCCAGGCCAGCAGCGCGGCCCAGATCGGCAGGGTGTAGGCCAGGATCGTGGTCTCCGACGCCCGCAGCCACAGCAGCGACAGGGTGGTCAGCGCCATCCAGGCGGTGACGTTGAGCGCGGCGGCCAGGCACAGCCGGCCCCATTGGCCGCGCGGTGGCATCAGGGATTCGCGCCGCGCCAGGGCGATCGCCAGCACCAGGGCGGTGCCGATCAGGCCGCTCGCCGCCCGCACCGAGAAGGGCGGCAGCACCGCCACCAGATACTTCACCAGCGGCCAGTTGAAGCCCCACATCAGGCTGGTCGCGACCAGCAGGCCCAGCCCCTGGACCGAGACCCCCGGAGCCCTTGGTGCGGCGTTCGTCACCATCCGGTCGCCGGCCCGCTAGACGATCACGGGGCTCTGCAGCCCATCCATGGTGATGGTGACGCCGGTGATGTAGGCCGCCCTGGCCGAGGCCAGGAACAGCACGGCGTCGGCGATCTCCTCCGGCTGCGCCCCGCGGCCGAGCGGGATCCGCGACACCGCGCGCTGCCGCGCCTCCTCCAGGGTGATGCCGTGCAGCCGGGTTTCGGCCTGCAGCCCCTCGGCCACCCGCTCGGTCTCGGTCAGGCCGGGGTTGATGCCGACCACGCGGATGCCCTTGCCGGCATAGGCGGTGGCGAGGCCGGCCGTGGCCAGCATCAGTGCGGCGTTGGCGGCGCCGCCGGCGATGTGCACCGTCGCCGGCACCTTGCCGCCATTGCCGATGACGTTGACCACGACGCCGGTGCCGCGCGCGCCCATGCGCTTCACCACCGGATCGATGACGTTGATGTAGGAGAAGAACTTGGCGTCCATCGCCGCCTTGTAGGCGGCCGGGGTCAGTTCCTCCGCCGGAGTGCGCCGGGCGGCGCCGGCCGAGTTGACCAGCACGTCGATCGGGCCGAGCTGACGCTCCGCCGCCTCCACCGCCGACAGCGCCGCCGCGGCGTCGGTCAGGTCGGCGGCGATGGCGACGACGCCCGGCAGCCCGGCGGCGGCGCGGTCGAGGTTGGCCTGGCTGCGCGAGACGATGGCCACCTTGGCGCCTTCCGCCAGGAAGGCGCGGGCGCAAGCCAGGCCGATGCCCTTCGATCCGCCGGTCACCAGCACGGTCTTTCCGGTCAGGCCGAGATCCATGGAACGCTCCTTCGGATTGGGTTCAGGCGCAGGCCTCAGAGACCGTTTGGAAATGCGCTGGCGTGAGTCGGCTGGTGGTGATTTCGAGAACCGGCGCGCAGCGGACGTTTGAGTCCGTGAGCACCGGAAGCGCAGAAGCCGCCATCAGACGGCCGCGCCAGTAGCATTTCCAAGCGGTCTCTCAGATGATCTCGAAGTACCGTGCCAGCTCCCAATCGGTGATGTGCTTGCGGAATTCGCGCTCCTCCCATTCGCGGGTGGCGGCGTAGTGCTCGACCCAGTCGTCGCCGAACAGGCCGCGCGCCGTCTTCGACGCGCGCAGCCGCTGGGCTGCGTCCCACAGCGTGCGCGGCAGCTCCGACTTGCGCGGGAAGGACTTGGCGTAGGCGTTGCCCTTCACCGGCTCGCCCAGCTCCAGCTTGCGCTCGATGCCCCACAGCCCGGCGCCCAGCGCCGCGGCCAGGACGATGTAGGGGTTGGCGTCGGCAGCGGCGATGCGGAACTCGACCCGCTGGCTCTTCGGCCCGCCCTGGATCACGCGCAGCGCCGTGGTCCGGTTCTCCACCCCCCAGGTCGCCGAGGTCGGCGCCCAGAAGCCCGGGATCAGCCGGGAATAGGCGTTCACCGTCTGCGCGATCATGGCCAGGAACTCCGGCATCAGCGCCTGCTGGCCGGCCACGAAATGGCGCATGGTCGCGCTCATCCCATGCGAGTCCTTGGGGTCGTGGAAGGCCGGCTTGCCCTTGCCGTCGATCAGCGACATGTGGATGTGGCCGCTCTGCCCCGGCACCTCGTTCGACCACTTCGACATGAAGGTGGCCATCAGATTGTTGCGCTGGGCGATCACCTTGGTGAAGGTGCGGAACAGCGTCGCCTTGTCGGCGGCGGCCAGGCCGTCATCGACCGCGATCGCCGCCTCCAGCACGCCCGGCCCGGTCTCGGTGTGCAGCCCCTCGATCTCGCAGTCCAGCGCCTGCATGGTGCCGAGCAGCTCGTGGTACAGGTCCGACCACACCGTGTTGCGCAGCGTCGAATAGCCGAAGAAGCCCGGCGTCAGGCTGGTCAGGTTGCGGTAGTGCTTCTCGCGCACCGAATGCGGCGTCTCGTCGAACAGGAAGAACTCGTATTCGAACGCCGCCTTCAGGCTGAAGCCCATGTCGGCGGCCTTGTCCAGCATCCGGCGCAGCAGGGCGCGCGGGCACACCGCCTCGGCCTGGTCGGCCAGCTCGCACAGGAAGAAGGGCAGGTCGTTCTCGAAGGGCAGGCGGCGCATCGTCTCCGGCAGCAGGCGCACCGGCGCGTCCGGATAGGCGGTGTGCCAGCCGGTGTAGCGGGCGTTGTCGTAGAGTTGGTCGTGGCTGTCCCAGCCGACGATCACGTCGCAGAAGCCGAAGCCCTTCTCCAGCGCCGACAGGAATTTTTCGCGGGAGATGTACTTGCCGCGCAGGATGCCGTCGACATCGGTCAGCGCCACCTTGACGTGGTTGTAGCCCCCGTCCTGCACCAGCTTGCGGGCATCGTCGGCGGTGAAGCGGGCCGCGGCCCGTGGGGTCGGTTGCGCCATGATCAGTCGAAGTCTCCCGTTTCCGTGCCGCCCGCTGCTTGGTTCGGATGATCCGGCGGGTCGATGCGATCTATTCAGAGCATGTCCGGCGAAGCGGCGGCAAGAGAGGCCGCGACCCGGGTGGTCCGGGCTTGCGCAACATGCTTGCCGGAGCTTTGGTTCGGTGAGACTGTTTCTGCCGGATCCGAGCCGATCCGCGTGGGATTTGGCCCGATTCGGGGTGTGGGGAGCGGTCCAAGAAGCAGTCCAGAACCGGCAAACAGGGGGTGTCCATCATGTCCCAGGACGGTCATCGTTCGGGAGGCGAGCACGACATTGCGGAGGATGTGAAGGTCCTGCACGGCATGGGCTACGCCCAGGAACTGCTGCGGCGGATGTCCGGCTTCTCCAACTTCGCCATTTCCTTTTCGATCATCTGCATCCTGTCCGGCGGCATCAATTCGCTGGGGCAGGCGATCGGCGGGGTCGGCGGCGCCGCGATCGGCATCGGTTGGCCGCTCGGCTGCCTCGTCTCGCTGGTCTTCGCCCTCGGCATGGGCCAGATCGCCTCGGCCTATCCGACCGCCGGCGGGCTCTACCACTGGGGCTCGATCCTCGGTGGCCGGGCGCTCGGCTGGGTCACCGCCTGGTTCAACCTGCTCGGCCTGATCACCGTGCTCGGCGCGATCAATGTCGGCACCTTCCTGTTCGTGGTCGGCGCCTTCGGCGCCCAGCTCGGCCTCGAAGGCACGTTCTGGACCCAGGTGATCTTCCTGGCGCTCCTGACCGGCAGCCAGGCGCTGCTGAACCATCTCGGCATCCGGGTCACCACCCTGCTGACCGACCTCAGCGGCTATCTGATCTTCCTGGTCGCGATCGCCCTGACCATCGCCTTCCTGGCCTATGCCCCGGCGATCGACATCTCGCGGCTGTGGACCTTCACCAACTACAGCGGCCCCGCCGGCGGCGATGTCTGGCCGCAGCACAGCGGCCTGCTGATGGTGTTCCTGCTCGGCCTGCTGCTGCCGATCTACACCATCACCGGCTTCGACGCCTCGGCCCACACCTCGGAGGAGACGGTGCGGGCCTCCTACAACGTGCCGCGGTCGATGGTGCGGTCGGTGGTGCTGTCCGCCGTCTTCGGCTACGCCATGCTGGTCGCCTTCGTGCTGGCGATCCCGAGCATGGACGAGGCCGCGGCCCAGGGCTGGAACGTGTTCTTCTGGACCTCGGATGCGGTGCTGCCGGCCGGGCTGAAGATCGTGCTCTATGTCGGCATCGCGATCAGCCAGTACCTGTGCGGCCTGGCCACGGTCACCTCGGTGTCGCGCATGATCTTCGCCTTCGCCCGCGACGGCGGCCTGCCGGCCTCGTCCTCGCTGCGCAAGGTCAGCCCGACCTTCCGCACCCCGGTCGCGGCGATCTGGACCGGCGCCGCGCTGGCCGTGCTCTTCACCGTCTACACACCGGTCTACACCACCGTGGTGTCGGTGACCGTGATCTTCCTGTTCATCTCCTACGGCCTGCCGATCGCGCTCGGCGCCATCGCCTATGGCCGGACCTGGACCCAGATGGGGCCGTGGACGCTGGGCGGCGCCTACCGGCTGGTGGCGCTGCTCTGCGTGCTGTCGGTGATCCTGATCTTCACCATCGGCGTGCAGCCGCCGAACGACAAGGCGCTGTGGATCACGCTTGGCTTCCTGGTGATCACCGCCGGCGTCTGGTTCGGGCTGGAGCGCGAGCGGTTCAAAGGCCCGCCGATCGGCGAGATGATCCGCCAGCGCCAGGCCGAGATCGCGGCGGCCGAGCAGGCGGTGGGCGAGACTGCGGGTGCGGCCGTCGGCGAGGCCGGCAAGGCCTGACCCGGACCGCTGCCATCCATGGGGCGCCCCCGGCCGGGCGCCCCTTTTTCTTGCCGTGGGGGCGGGGTCGATCTAAACCGTATAAGTCGTACAATAGAGCCGCCGATCGACGGCGGCAGGTTCAGGGGAAACGCAGGATGAAGGTCGTCATCACCGGTGGTCTCGGTTTCGTCGGGCTGAACCTCGCCCGGGCGCTGCTGAAGCGCGGCACGCTGACCGGCATCTCCGGCCAACCGGAGCCGATCGATGCGATCACCCTGTTCGACATGGCGGCGCCGGACCAGCGGCCGGACGGGCTCGACGACCGGGTGTCGATCGTCACCGGCGACATCTCCGACCGCGCCACCGTCTCCAGCCTGGTCGACCGCGACGACATCTCGGTGTTCCACCTCGCCTCGATCCTGTCGGGCGGCGGTGAGAAAGATTTCGACCTGGCGCTCAGGGTCAATCTCGACGGCGGGCTGAACGTGTTCGAGGCGCTGCGGGCGCGGGCGGGCGGGGCGCAGCGCCTGGTCGCCGCCAGCTCGATCGCCGTGTTCGGCGGTTCGGTGATGCCGAAGACGGTGACCGACGCCACCAAGCAGACCAGCCAGACCACCTACGGCGTCACCAAGACGATCACCGAGCTCTTGATCAACGACTACAGCCGCAAGGGCTTCTTCGACGGCCGCGCGGCCCGGCTGCCGACCATCTTCGTCCGTCCCGGAAAGGCAAATTCCGCCGCCTCCAGCTTCTGCTCCGGCGTGTTCCGCGAGCCGCTGAACGGCGTCGAATGCGTGCTGCCGGTGACCCGGGCGCAGCTGCCGATGCTGGGCTACCGCAACTGCGTCGCCAGCTTCATCGGCCTGCACGAGGCCCCGGCCGCTGCGCTGGGCGACGACCGCGCCGTCAACCTGCCCAGCCGCGCCTATACGGTCGAGGACATGGTCGCGTCGGTGAAGCGGGTGGCCGAGAAGTACCAGATCAAGCTCGGGCCGATCACGACCAAGCCCGACCCGGTGATCCAGGCGATCGTCGACGGCTGGGCCACCGACGCCTCCTGGGACCGGGCCAAGGCGCTGGGCCTGCCGATCGACGAGAGCATCGACCGGGTGGTCGAGGACTACATCGAGGACTTCCTGCCCAGCCGTCATTGACGCGTAGGTTGGGTTCGCCTGCGGGCGAACCCAACATCTCGATACCGGCGCAATGTTGGGTTCGCGGCCGCGAACCCAACCTACGGCTGGCTGTTGTTCACGCCGCGCCGGCGGCTTGCAGGATCAGCGCCGTGATCTCGCGGGGATGCGAGACGATGCCGAGATGGCTCGACGGCAGCTCGATCGTCGTCGCGCCCATCCGCTTGGCCATGAAGCGCTCCAGGTCGGGGTTGATCGTCCGGTCCTGGGCCGAGACCTGGTAGAAGCTCGGCTTCGACCGCCATGCCGCCTGCGTCACCTTGGTCGCGAACAGCGTGTCGGAGATGCGGCCCTGGACGGCGTACAGCACCCGGGCCTTCGCCGGGTCGACGTCGCCGGCGAAGTCGCGCAGGAACGCCTCCTCGCCGAGCCAGGCATAGCCGCCGCCATGGACCACGCCCGCGCTCGCCGGCGGGGTCGGGTAGGTCTTCGCCAGCGCCGTGTAGTCCTCATTCGCGTCCGGCGCGCGGGCCGAGCAGTAGACCAGGGCCGAGACCTTGGGATGGACACCGGTCTGGGTGATCACCTCGCCGGCATAGGAATGGCCGACCAGCACGGTCGGGCCGTCCTGCAGGTCGAGGATGCGCTGGGTGAAGGCGCAGTCCTCGGCCAGCGACTGCAGCGGGTTCTGCACCGCCGTCGGGTTGAGGCCCGCCTGCTGCAGCCGCGGGATGATTTCCTGCCAGCAGGAGCCATCGGCATAGGCGCCGTGCACCAGCACGACGTTGCGGGCACGGGGCACGGCGACCGGCGCAGCCGCTGCCGCGGCGCGGGTGTGGCCCGCCGCCAGCACGGCGGCGCCGCCGGCGGCGGCCAGGCCCATCAGGAACTCGCGGCGATCGATGGCGTTCAGCATGGTCCTCTCCATAGGCAGGGCGCCTCCGGCCCTCCGGAAGCGGCGCTCGATCGCCTCTGTATGTAGAGCGCGGTTTTGAGCGGTATCTGCGTATTCGGATTGGATCCGAAATCAGTTTCATGAATATTTTGTCAGCTTTCGGCACCATCTGCGGATTCCCGTGCGTCGTTCCGCTCAAATTGTACGACCAAAGGAACCGATTCCGTTTGACCCGTCCGGACCATCCGCTACCCTCTGCGGCAACGATCGGCGGCCATGTCGCTTCCGGCATCGCTCAGAGGGAGGGGGAATGGCCTCGGTCTCGATCCGTGGTGTCACCAAGAGCTTCGGCACCGTTCCGATCATCCATGGCGTCGACATCGAGATCGGCGACCACGAATTCGTGGCGCTGGTCGGCCCGTCCGGCTGCGGCAAGTCCACCCTGCTGCGCATGATCGCGGGGCTGGAGCGGATCACCGGCGGCGACATCTCGATCTCCGGCCGCCGCATCAACGATGTCGCGCCGAAGGAGCGGGACATCGCCATGGTGTTCCAGAACTACGCCCTCTACCCGCATATGACGGTGCGGGACAACATGGCCTTCGCCCTGATGCTGGCCAAGACCGACAAGGCCGAGATCGACCGGCTGGTCGGCGACGCCGCCGGCATCCTCGGCCTGTCGGCGCTGCTCGACCGTTATCCGCGCCAGCTCTCCGGCGGCCAGCGCCAGCGCGTCGCCATGGGCCGCGCCATCGTCCGCGACCCGCAGGTGTTCCTGTTCGACGAGCCGCTGTCGAATCTCGACGCCAAGCTGCGGGTGCAGATGCGCACCGAGATCAAGCTTTTGCACCAGCGGCTGAAGACCACCTCGATCTACGTCACCCACGACCAGGTCGAGGCCATGACCATGGCCGACCAGATCGTGGTGATGCGCGACGGGCGGGTCGAGCAGTCGGGCGCGCCGCTGCATCTCTACGACCACCCGGCCAATGTCTTCGTCGCCGGCTTCATCGGCTCGCCGGCCATGAACTTCATCGACGGCATCGTGGCCGATGGCGGCGTCCGCGCCGGCGACGGCACGCTGCTGCCGCTGCCGCAGGGCGCGCCGGTCGCGGCCGGCAAGCGGGTGCGCTACGGCGTGCGGCCGTCGCATCTGCGCGTCGCCGCCGACGGGTCCGGGCTGCCGACCCAGGTCGAGGTGATGGAGCCGACCGGCGACGACACCTTCGTCTACGGCCGCATGGCGGGGCAGGAGATCTGCGCCATGTTCAACGAGCGCCAGAGCTTCGGCCCCGGCGACACCATCCGGCTGCTGCCCGACGCGGCGCGCATCCACCTGTTCGACGCGGAGACCGAACGCCGCCTCTGACGGCGGCGGTTTTCAGACAGCGATTTTCAAGCAAAGACAGATGGGAGAGGAAACATGGCTGAGTTCACGCGGCGCGACGTTCTGAAGACCGGGGCGGGGCTGGCCGCGGCCGGCGCCATCGGCTCGGGCGGCCTGATCAGGCCGGCCCATGCCCAGGACCTGTCCTACACGCCGGAATCCGGCGCGACGCTGCGGGTGCTGCGCTGGGCCAAGTTCGTGCAGGGCGACGAGACCCAGTGGCTGGCCAACACCAAGGCGTTCAGCGACAAATACGGCGTCCCGGTGCGGGTCGACAGCGAGGGCTGGGAGGACATCCGGCCGAAGGCGGCGGTCGCCGCCAATGTCGGCAGCGGGCCGGACATCGTGCTGGTCTGGTTCGACGACGCCCAGCTCTACCCCGACAAGCTGCTCGACGTCACCGAGCTGGCCAACTATCTCGGCAACAAATACGGCGGCTGGTACGAGGGCCTGCAGGGCTACGCCCAGCGCGACGGCAAGTTCGTCGGCCTGCCGCTGGCCGCGATCGGCAACGCCATCTGCTACCGCGAGAGCTGGGTGAAGGAAGCCGGCTTCGCCGAGTTCCCGAAGGACACCGACGGCTTCCTGGCGCTGTGCCGCAAGCTGAAGGAGAACGGCCATCCGCCTGGCTTCACCCTCGGCAACGGCGTCGGCGACGGCAACAATTTCGGCCATTGGATCATGTGGAGCCATGGCGGCAAGATGGTCGACGAGCAGGGCAACGTCGTCATCAACAGCCCGGAGACGATCGCCGGGCTGAACTATGCGGCCGAGCTGTACAAGACCTTCATCCCCGGCACCGAGGCCTGGCTCGACACCAACAACAACCGGGCCTTCCTGGCCGGCGAGGTCAGCGTTACGGCGAACGGCGTGTCGCTGTACTACGCCGCCAAGAGGGATGACAATCTGAAGGAGATGGCCAAGGACATCCGCTGCGTGCCGCTGCCGATCGGCCCGGTCGGCCAGTCGGTCGAGCTGTGCCAGACCACCTCGGCGGTGGTGTTCAACTACACCAAGTATCCGAACGCTGCGAAGGAGTACCTGCGCTTCATGTGGGAGAAGGAGCAGTTCTTCCCCTGGATGGAGGCGTCGAGCGGCTATTGCTGCCAGCCGCTGAAGGGCTATGCCGACCATCCGGTGTGGAAGGAGGATCCGAACCACGCCGCCTATGCCGGCGCCTCGGCCCGGCTGCGCCCGAACGGCTATGCCGGCCCGCTGGGCTATGCCTCGGCGGCGGCGATGGCGGACTACATCGTCGTCAACATGGTCGCCGAGGCCGCCACCGGCCAGCGCACGCCGGAGGAAGCGGCGGCGCGGGCCCAGAAGCGGGCCGAGCGGTACTATCGGGTGTAAGCTGTCGGCCGTGACGTGACCGGCCGGCCGGGGAGGGTGGATGGTGTTCGGCTGTCGGATCCTGCTGGCGCTGCTGTTCGCCGCCCTGGCCGCACCGGGCTGGAGCGCCGATCTGACGCGGGACCAGGTGGTCGCGATGCTGTCCCGCGCCTCCCCGGCCGCGCCGGCCGATCTCTCCGGCCGGTCGCTGCAGAAGGTCGATCTCAGCAGGCTCGACCTGTCGGGCGCGAACTTCGCCGGCGCCGATCTGTTTGCGGCCAAGCTGGAGGACAGCAACCTGACCAGGGCCGACCTGACCGGCGCCAATCTCGGCCTCGCCTGGGTGATCCGGGCGAATTTCTCCGATGCCGACTTGTCCGGCGCGAATGTCCAAGGGCTGGTCGTCGCCTCGGGCATGCAGACCAACTCGGCCGAGGCCCCGGTCTTCGCTCGCACCAAGTTCCTGGGGGCGCGGGTGATCGCCCGCTTCGGCGGCTTCGACCTGCGCGGCGCCGACTTCACCGACGCCAGGCTGGCGGTCGACATGCGCAACCAGTCGATGGGGATCATGCGGGCCGACTTCTCGAGCACCCGGCTGGAGGGCGCCAACTTCACCCGGGCCGATCTCGGGCGCGCCTGGTTCCGCTTCGCCAAGCTGCAGGGGGCGCGCTTCACCGGGGCCAGCCTGCTGCATGTCGACTTCTCCGGCGCCGACCTCACCGGGGCGGACCTCACCGGTGCCGACGCTACCGGGGCCGATTTCGGCCAGGCGATCCTGACCGGCGTCGTCGGCCTCGACACGGTCAAAGGGCTGGACCCCGCGGTCCCGCGCCGATAGCGCCGCGAGGCGGGTAACGTTCAGCGCGGCCTGAGGCCGCAAGCCGGGCCGCCCGCGGAGGGCGCCCGGCCTCTCGTGGAGGACAGATGTCGACGATCGCGCAGCGAAGATCGCCGCCCCCGACCGCGTCGTGGATGGCGCGGATGATGGAAAGCCGCAACGCGCTGGGGCTGGCCTTCCTGCTGCCGGCCGCGGTGATCCTGCTGCTGTTCCTGACCTATCCGCTCGGCCTCGGCCTCTGGCTCGGCTTCACCGACACGCGCCTCGGCCGGCCCGGCATCTGGATCGGCGCCGAGAACTACGAGTTCCTCTGGGAGGACCCGATCTTCTGGCTGGCGGTGTTCAACACCATCCTCTACACCACCGTCGCCAGCGTCTTCAAATTCGTGCTCGGCCTGTGGCTGGCGCTGCTCCTGAACCAGCATTTGCCGTTCAAGGCCTTCCTGCGCGCCATCGTGCTGCTGCCCTGGGTGGTGCCGACCGTGCTGTCGGGCATCGCCTTCTGGTGGATCTTCGACGCCCAGTTCTCGGTGATCTCCTGGAGCCTGATCCAGCTCGGGCTGATCGACACGCCGATCAACTTCCTGGGCGACGTCGCCAACGCCCGGGCCTCGGTGATCGCCGCCAACATCTGGCGCGGCATCCCCTTCGTCGCCATCACGCTGCTGGCCGGGCTGCAGACCATCCCGCAATCGCTGTACGAGGCGGCGGTGCTGGACGGCGCCAGCAACTGGCAGCGCTTCCGCTGGATCACCCTGCCGATGCTGTCGCCGATCATCGCGGTGGTGATGACCTTCTCGGTGCTGTTCACCTTCACCGACTTCCAGCTGATCTACGTGCTGACCCGCGGCGGCCCGCTGAACGCCACCCATCTGATGGCGACCTTGTCGTTCCAGCGCGCCATCCCCGGCGGCCAGCTGGGGGAGGGGGCGGCGATCGCCTCGGCCATGATCCCGTTCCTGCTGGCGGCGGTGATGTTCAGCTATTTCGGCCTGCAGCGGCAGCGCTGGCAGCAGGGAGGGCGCGACTGATGGCGATCAAGAGCGACGTCGTCGGCGACGAAGGCGGCATGGGCTATCTGGAGCGGCTGCCGCGCCGGGTGGTGACGGTCTACCTGCCGCTCGCGGTGTTCGTCTTCGTGCTGCTGTTCCCGTTCTACTGGATGGCGGTCACCTCGGTGAAATCGAACGCCGAGCTGTACAACTACAAGGACTTCAACCCGCTCTGGGTGGCCGAGCCGACGCTGCGGCACATCCGCTTCCTGCTGTTCGAGACCTCGTATCCCGCCTGGCTGTGGAACACGATGGTGATCGCCGTCGGGTCGACCGCGCTGGCGCTGGTCTGCTCGGTCCTCGCCGCCTATGCGATCGAGCGGCTGCGCTTCACCGGGGCGCGCTTCGTCGGCCTCGCCATCTTCCTGGCCTATCTGGTGCCGCCCTCGATCCTGTTCATCCCGCTGGCGGTCCAGCTCGGCCAGCTCGGCCTGCTGAACAGCCAATGGGCGCTGATCCTGACCTACCCGACCTTCCTGGTGCCGTTCTGCACCTGGCTGCTGATGGGCTATTTCCGCTCGATCCCGTTCGAGCTGGAGGAATGCGCCATCATCGACGGCGCCTCGCGGCTGCAGATCCTGCGCCGGATCACCCTGCCGCTGGCCGTGCCCGGCCTGATCTCGGCCGGGATCTTCGCCTTCACCCTGTCCTGGAACGAGTTCATCTACGCCCTGACCTTCATCTCGGATTCGGAGCGCAAGACCGTGCCGGTCGGGGTCTTGACCGAGCTGGTCCAGGGCGACACCTACCAATGGGGGGCGCTGATGGCCGGCGCCCTGCTGGGCTCGCTGCCCGTGGTGCTGCTCTACTCCTTTTTCGTCGAGCACTACGTCTCCAGCATGACCGGCGCCGTGAAGGAATGAGGCCAGGGAGAAAGCCGTGACCCGGACCGCCGACACCCCGCTGCTGCGCGTTGCCTATGAGGAGTCGGGGGCCGCCGACGGCCCGCCGTTGGTGCTGCTGCATGGCTGGCCGGACCATCTCCGCACCTGGGATCGCGTCCTGCCGGTGCTGCATAAGGCCGGGTTCCGCACCCTGGTGCCGAATCTCCGCGGCTTCGGCGGCACCACCTTTCGCGACCCCGGCACCATGCGCTCGGGCCAGCTCGTGGCGCTCGGGCAGGATCTGCTCGACTTCGCCGACGCGCTCGGCCTCGGCCGCTTCGCCGTGGTCGGTCATGACTGGGGTGCCCGCGCCGCCTACATCGCCAGCGCTTTGGCGCCGCAGCGGGTGTCGCACTGCATCGCCATGTCGGTCGGCTGGGGCACCAACGCGCCGGACCAGCCGCTCGGCCTGACCCAGGTCCAGAACTACTGGTACCACTGGTACATGGCGCTCGACCGGGGCGCCGATCTGGTGCGCAGCGACCGCCGCGGCTTCACCCGCCACATCTGGCGGATCTGGACCCCGGGCTGGGAGCTGTCGGACGCGGAGTTCGAGGACACGGCCGCCGCCTTCGACAATCCGGACTGGGCGGAGGTCGTGCTGCACTCCTACCGCGTGCGCTGGGGCCTGGCGCCGCATGACCCGCTCTACGAGACCCTTGAGGCGCGGCTGGCCGGGAACCCTGAAATCGACGTCCCGACTCTGGTCCTGCACGGCGGCTCCGACCCCTGCAACGACCCCTCGACCTCGGCCGGGAAGGAGAAATTCTTCCGCGGCCGCTACGAGCGGGGCGTGCTGCCCGGGATCGGCCATTTCCCCCAACGCGAAGCCCCGAACGCCGTCGCCGAGGCGATCCTGCGGTTCCTGGCCGCTAAGGACTGAGAGCTCCCAAACCGTCATTGACATCCCCGTCCATCTCGCCATAAGTTAGTTAACGATCACTAACTTCCTGAGTCACGGACATGGCCGGCAAAGGCAGGGACACCAGGGCGCGGATGGAGGAGGCGGCCATCCGCCTGTTCGCCGAGCGCGGGGTCGAGGGCACTTCGGTGCGCGACATCGCCGCCGCGGTCGGCGTCACCGAGGCGGCGCTGTACCGCCACCTGACCTCGAAGGACGAGTTCGTGGCCGGATTGTTCGCCGACCGCTATGTCGAGCTCGGCCGCCAGGTCCATGCGGCGCAGGAGGGGCTGACCGGCTTCGCCGCCCGGATGCGGGCGATGGTCGAGACCTGCTGCCGGCTGCACGACCGCGACCCATCGCTGTTCCGCTTCCTGCTGATCGTCCAGCACCGGGCGCTGCCCAGCCTGGCGCTGGGCGAGCCCAACCCCGGCGACGTCATCGGCGCCGTGATCGCCGACGGCATCCGCGAGGGCGCCGTGACCATCGCCGACCCCCGGCTGGCCACCGCCATCGCCTTCGGCTGCGTGCTGCAGCCGGCGGTGTTCCTGCTCTACGGCCGGCTCGAGGGCGGCCTGGCCGACCGCGCGCCGGAGATCGCCGGCGCCATCCTGCGGGCTCTCGGCGGCCCTGCCGCCTGACCCGCATTCCCCATCCGTCTCAGCGCGAGGAGACGTCCATGATCGACCCGATCGTGTTCCTGCTGATGATCGCCGCCATGATCTGGCTCGGCGTCCAGGTCCTGACCCAGCGCAGCGCCATCCGCGAGCTGGAATCCCGCCTCGACCTCATCGATGAGGAGGCTCCGGCATCCCCGGCGCGGAATCGGCGGCCGGGGCTGAATTGATGGCCGCCTCAGAGACCGTTTGGAAATGCGCTGGTGTGAGTCGGCTGGCGGTGGTTTCGAGAACCGGCGCGCAGCGGACGTTTGGGTCCGTGAGCACCGGAAGCTTCGAGTCCGCCGTCAGACGGCCGCACCAGTAGCATTTCAGGCGGTCTCTCTCAGCCCGCCCGCTCCTTGTCGATCTCGCTCTTCAGCGCGTCGAAGCCGACCGCGCCCGGGATGATCTGGTCGTTGATGACGAAGGCCGGCGTGCCCCGCACGCCCAGCGCCTCGGCCAGGTCCATGTTGGCGCGCAGCTCCGCCACCACCGACGGGTCGTTCATGTCCTGCTTCAGCTTGTCGACATCGAGCCCGACCTGCTTGGCGGTGTCGTAGATCACCTCGTCGGTCAACTGGCCCTTGAGGCCCATCATCTTGGTGTGGAAGTCGAGATACTTGCCCTGCATCTGCGCCGCCAGCGAGGCGCGGGCCGCGGTTACCGAGGCCGGCCCGAGGATCGGGAACTCCTTCAGCACCACCTTCAGCCCGCCATCCTGCTTCACCAGCCGCTCCAAATCGGGCTGGGCCCGCTTGCAGTAGCCGCACTGGTAGTCGAAGAACTCGACCAGCGTCACGTCGCCCTGGGCGTTGCCGATCACCGGCGAGGACGCGCTGCGGAACAGCTCGTCGGCCCGGCTGGTCAGCGTCTTGGCCTGGGCCGAGCGCTCCTCCTCGTCCTTCTTGGCCTGATAGGCGTCCAGCGCCTCGACCACGATCTCGGGATGGGCGCGGATGTAGTCGCGCACGACCTGCTCGATCGCCTCCTTCTGGATCGGATCGACCGCGGGCGTGCTCTGCTGGGCCCATACCGATGGCGAGGCGACCGCCACCGCGGCGAGGACGGCCAGGCTGGCGAGGTGGGGGCGGAGCATCGGGGTATCCTTTCGCTGGAACATGTCCCACTAGTCGCCTTTCGCGACGGGATGATCAAGGGTTACCGGGGCTCCGGCGGCATTCGACCGCAACGGTCTGCGCCGGCGGCATGGCTCGGAGCCGGCTCTCAGCGCGGCTTGTCTTCGGCCTGCCGCTGCAGGTCCTGGGCCCGGCGCCAGCCGGGCGAGCCGCGCGGCAGCAGCTGCAGCGCCCGGTCGACCTGGGCCCGGGCGTTCGGCTTGTCGCCGCGGGCCAGGTTGTCCTCGGCCAGGGCCAGCGACGCCTTGCCCATGTCGCCGACCTTGCCATAGGCGGTGCCGAGCAGCCGCCAGACGATCGGCGGCGTCTTCTCCGGGTCGATGCTGGCGCGCTCCAGGTCGCGGATGGCGCTGCGCAGCTCGGCGTCGGAGCCGCGGTCGATCTTGGTCTGGGCCAGCGGGATCAGCAGCAGCGGCTCGTTCGGCAAGAGCGCCAGGGCGCGCTCGTAATAGGGCCGGGCCTCGGCCAGGCGCCCGGTCTCCAAGAGGATCTGGCCGCGCAGCTCGAGGTAGTAGGGGTTGCGCGGCTCCGCCTTGATCAGCGCGTCGGTGCGGCCGAGCGCGTCGGCGAAGATGTTGTTGCGATAGGCCGCGATCGCCCGGGCGTATTGCGCCGGGATGCCGGTGTCGCTTGACGGGTAGACCCGGGCCACGCTCTGCGGCTCGGTGAAGCCGAACAGCTTGGCCCGCATCCGCGCGAACATGTCGTCATAGCCCGCCGGCATGGGATGGCCGCGCAGCGGCGACTTCTCGACCGCCTCCTGCACCGCCTCGATCCGGTCCTGTGTCAGCGGATGGGTGCGGGTGTATTCCGAGCCGGTCGGGCGGGCCAGCTCGGCATCCTGCATGCGCTTGAGGAAGCTGAGCATGCCGTCGGCCGGGATGCCGGCCTGGGCCAGGAAGCGCAAACCCGCCTGGTCGGCCGAGCTCTCGATCCCGCGGGTGAAGTTGACCATGTTCTGCCGGGCGATGTCCTGGGCGGTGATGGCGCCGGCCATCCCGGCGTCGCCGCGGCCGGCCGCGGCGCCGGCGGCGGCGCCCAGCAGCGAGCCGATGGTGGCGATCAGCCGGCTGCGCTCCATCTGCTCCGCCCCGCGCACCAGATGGCCGCCGGCGATGTGGCCGGTCTCGTGCGCCAGCACGGCCATCAGCTCGCCGGCGCTGCGGGTCTGCAGGATCAGCCCGGAATAGACGAAGATGTTCTGGCCGCCGGCGACGAAGGCGTTCACGTCGTCGTCATTGACCAGGAGGATGCTGACCGCCGCCGGGTTCAGCCCGGCCGCCCGGAAGATTGGCGTCAGCATCTTGTGGATGCTAGTTTCGATCTCGGCGTCGCGGACCACCGGAATGCGTTGCGCCTGGGCTGCCGCGAGGGGCCCGACGATGACCGCCGCCAGGGCCAGCACCAAGATCCGAATGACCCGTCCCAACGCTCCGCTCCCCCCGTGCCGGCGATCCGTTCCGCTGGATCATCACGCTAGCGGCCGACTGTGTCGACCCGGTGGCGTCCTGCCCTCCACCCGAAGCACACGCCCGTCATGAAGATCTCCCGCCGCGGCCAGGTGCCGCCCTTCATCGTCATGGATGTGATGACCGCCGCCGCGGCGCGCGAGAAGACGCATGGCGACGTGCTGCATCTCGAGGTCGGCCAGCCCAGCACCCCGGCGCCGGCCGGCGTGCTGGCGGCGGCGCAGGCGGCGCTGCGCGACGACAGGATCGGCTACACCGTGGCGCTGGGCATCCCGCCGCTGCGCCAGGCCATCGCCGACCATTGCGGCCGGGCCTACGGCACCGCGGTGGCGCCAGGGCAGGTGGTGGTCACCACCGGCTCCTCCGGCGCCTTCCTGCTGGCCTTCCTGGCCGCCTTCGACGTCGGCGACCGGGTGGCGCTGGCCGCGCCGGGCTATCCGGCCTACCGCAACATCCTGACCGCATTGGGCATCGAGGTGGTGGAGATCCCGGCCGGGCCGGAGACCCGCTACCAGCCGACGCCCGAGCTGCTGGAGAAGCATGGCGGCAAGCTGGACGGGCTGATCATCGCCAGCCCGGCCAACCCGACCGGCACCATGCTGTCGCCCGAGGCGCTGGCCGATCTGACCGCCTATTGCGACTCGCGCTCGATCCGGCTGGTGTCGGACGAGATCTACCACGGCATCACCTACGGCATGGGCACGGCCACGGCGCTGCAGACCAGCGGCAGCGCCATCATCGTCAACAGCTTCTCGAAATACTATTCGATGACCGGCTGGCGCCTGGGCTGGCTGGTGCTGCCGGAGGACCTGCTGCGGCCGGTCGAATGCCTGGCGCAGAATTTCACCATCTCGCCGCCGACCCTGTCGCAACACGCGGCGGTGGCGGCTTTCGATTGCGGCGAGGAGCTGGACCGCAACGTCGTCCGCTACGCCCGCAACCGCAGCCTGCTCCTGGAAGCGCTGCCGCGCGCCGGCTTCGACCGGATGGCCCCGGCCGACGGCGCCTTCTACCTCTATGCCGAGATCGGCCACCTGACCAACGACAGCGTCGAGTTCTGCCGGCGCATGCTGGCCGAGACCGGGGTGGCGGCGACGCCGGGCGTCGATTTCGACCCGGTGCGCGGCCACGCGACCATGCGCTTCTCCTTCGCCGGCGCGACCGAGGAGATGGAAGAGGCGGCGGACCGGCTGCACCGCTGGCTGCGATAGATGGCAAGGGCGGCGCGGCGCCGGGCGTCCCGCTGGCGGCTGCCGCGCCTGCCTCTGCCGCGACTCGCTCTGCCGGGCGCGCTCGGCCGCTGGTGGGGCCGCCGGCGCTGGTGGTCGAAGATCCTGTGGGGCCTGTTCGCCCTGCTGGTGCTGGCGCCGCTGGCGCTGACGGTCGTCTACCGCGTGCTGCCGGTGCCGGCGACGCCGCTGATGGTGCTGCGCCTGTTCGAGGGCGAGGGCTGGCATCGCGACTGGGTGCCGTGGAGCGGGATCGCGCCGGTGATGGCCAAGGCCGCAGTGGCGGCGGAGGACAATCTGTTCTGCCGGCATGACGGCTTCGACTGGGAGTCGATGCAGCAGGCCTGGGACCGCTACCAGTCCGGCGTCGGCCGGCTGCGCGGCGGCAGCACCATCTCGAACCAGACGGCGAAGAACGTCTTCCTGTGGGACGGCCGCACCTTCATCCGCAAGGGGTTCGAGGCCTATCTGACCGTGATGATCGAGGCGCTGTGGCCGAAGCGCCGGATCATGGAGGTCTATCTCAACGTGGTCGAGCTCGGCCCCGGCATCTACGGGGTCGAGGCGGCGTCGCAGGCCTATTTCGGCAAGAGTGCGGCGCAGCTTTCGGCGCGCGAGGCGTCGCTTTTGGCCGCGGTGCTGCCGAACCCGCGCGGCTGGTCGGCCGCCAAGCCGTCGCGCTATGTCGCCGGCCGTGCCGCCACCATCCAGCGCCGGATCGGCCAGCTCGGTGACCTGCTGGACTGCGTGGAGTAGGGAACCAGCCTCAGTTCCCGCCGGCGCAGGGCGGCTCGGTGCTGACCGATCCGGCGGCATCCCCGTCGAACTCGGCATAGATCCGGCCGAGGGTGGTCAGCGCGCCGGTGTCGTCGACCAGCCGCGAGGTGACGGTGGCCTCGCGATAGGCGCCGGCGCCCATCCAGGCATAGCGCTCGACATAGGGGCGGCGCTCCAGCTCGGGCAGGACGGTCGTCATGAACCGTTCCGTCGCCGCGGTGCTGTACCGGTTCTTGCGTCCGTCCCGCGCGGCCCAGTCGGAGACGGCGAATTCGGTGATCCAGATCGGTTTTTTGTAGGTCTGGTGGATGTCGTCGATCTTGCGCAGGAAGCTCTTGGCCGACGGCGCCCCGTACCAGTGGACGGCGACGAAATCATAGTCCTTTCCCTGTTCGGCCATCCGGGCGGAGAAGCCTTCGAACCAGGGGCCGAGCGCGTTGACGGCGGCCGGGCTGCCGATGCGGCGGGCGAGCGGCCTGAGCCGGTCCCAGGCGCCGACCGCCTGGTCGACCGACATGTCGGCCTGGCGCCGCCCGTCCGGCTCGTTGAAGGCCAGCAGCGCGCAGGGCGTCGGTCCGGCCTCGAGCTGCGCGACCTGCCGGTCCGCTTTCGCGCCGTCGGACCAGATCATCGGCACGAACTGCGCCGGCCCCGCCGACTCGATCGGTTCGGTATTCCAGGTGTAGTACCAGCTCGCCTTGAGCAGCCTGATGGTTTCGGCCGCGCCGGCGTCCCCGGGACCGATCGCCACACCCTTCTTCTCGCCGGCGACCGAGGGCGCGGCGGCCGCGATCGCGAGCGTGCAGACGGCGGCACGGAAAAGGGCGGTACGTCTCATGTCGACCTCGACAGCTGGTCCTGGGGATCGGCCGGGCAGGGGTAGCATTTCTGTCCTCCCGCGCAACCCTCACCACGATTCGGGCTGGAATCCGGGCCGGCCGAGCCTCTATCCTGGCGAGGCCTGCGCCCGGCCGGGGGGAGCGTTGCCGAAACGGCGTCTCTCAACCCGGGGCCCGCCCCTAGTCTGGATTCCACCAATTCTCGAGAGCCATGGCCGACGCCTCGCCATCGAGCGTGACGCCTTGGCTCCCTCCGCAGCGATCGAGGCTCCGCCGATGAACGACGTCTTCAAGGCCGAGGATTCCGCCGCCCTGCAATTCGGCATCGGCCAGCCGGTGTCCCGGATGGAGGACCCGGTCCTGCTCCGGGGCGAAGGCCGCTACACCGACGATGTCAGCCTGCCCGGCCAAGCCTATGCCGCCTTCGTGCGCAGCCCCCATGCCCATGGCGTCATCGCCGGCATCGACACCGAGGCGGCCCGCGCTATGCCGGGCGTGCTCGCGGTCTACACCGCTTCCGACCTCGCCCCGATGGGCTACGGGCCGCTGAAATGCGTGTTCGCGTTCCAGAATCGCGACGGCTCGCCGATGGCGGTGCCGCTGCGCCATGCGCTGGCCGTGGGCAAGGTGCGCTTCGTCGGCGACCCGGTCGCGGTGGTGATCGCCGAGACCGCCGATCAGGCGCGCGACGCCGCCGAGGCCGTCGCGCTCGACATCGACCCGCTGCCGGCGGTGACGCGCGTCGCGGAGGCGGTCGCGCCCGGCGCACCGCTTCTCTACGACGACGCGCCCGGCAACCTGGTGCTCGACTACCATTTCGGCGACACCGAAAAGGTGACCGAAGCCTTCGCCAAGGCGGCCCATGTCACCCGGCTGGAGATCCTGAACAACCGAATCGTCGTCAACGCCATGGAGCCGCGCGCGGCCGTGGTCGCCTTTGATGCCGAAACCGGCCGCTTCACCGTCCATGCGCCGAGCCAGGGCGTGTTCGGCAAGCGCAACAACCTGGCCGAGGCGATGGGCCTGCCGCCCGACCGGATCCATCTGATCACCGGCCATGTCGGCGGCTCCTTCGGCATGAAGGGCGCGGTGTTCCCGGAATATGTCTGCCTGCTGCACGCCACCCGCGCGCTCGGCCGGCCGGTGAAATGGACCGACCAGCGCTCCGACAGCTTCGTCTCCGACCATCACGGCCGCGACATGGAGGTGGTGGGCGAGCTGGCGCTCGACGCCGAGGGGCGCTTCCTCGCCACCCGCTTCACCGGCTACGGCAACCTCGGCGCCTATGTCTCGCCGGTCGGCCCGATGATGACCACGCTCAACATCGCCAAGAACTCGATCGGCATGTACCGCACCCCGCTGGTCGAGGTGAACACGATCTGCGCCGTCACCAACACCGTGCCGATCGGCGCCTATCGCGGCGCCGGGCGGCCGGAGGGCAACTACTACATGGAGCGGCTGATCGACACGGCCGCCGCCGAGCTCGGCATGGACCGGGTCGAGCTGCGCCGCCGCAACATGGTGGCGCCGGGCGAGCTGCCCTGGCAGACCCCGGCGGGTACGGCCTATGACAGCGGCGACTTCCCGGGCCTGCTCACCCGCGCCGTCGAAGCCGCGGATTGGGACGGCTTCGCCGCCCGCCGGGAGGAGAGCGCCGCCCGCGGCAAGCTGCGCGGCCGCGGCATCGGCTGCTATCTCGAGGTCACGGCGCCGCCGGCCAACGAGATGGGCGGCCTGCATTTCGAGCCGGACGGCACCGTCACCATCGTCACCGGCACGCTCGACTACGGCCAGGGCCACTGGACGCCCTTCGCCCAGGTGCTGCATTCGAAGCTCGGCATCCCGCTCGACCGCATCCGCCTGGTCCAGGGCGACAGCGACCGCCTGATCGCGGGCGGCGGCACCGGCGGCTCGAAATCGATCATGGCCAGCGGCGCCGCGATCCTGGAGGCGGGCGATCTGGTGATCGAGAAGGGAAGGCAGATCGCCGGCCACCTGCTGGAGGCCGGCGCCTTCGACGTCGAGTTCCGCAACGGCCGCTTCACAGTGGCCGGCACTGACCGCGGCATCGGCCTGATGGAACTGGCCGGCCGGCTGACCGCGGGGCTGCAGCTGCCGCCCGACGTGCCGGACTCGCTCGACGTGGACCACATCTTCAAGCAGGCGCCATCGGCCTATCCGAATGGCTGCCACGTCGCCGAGGTCGAGATCGATCCGGACACCGGCATCACTTCGGTGGTGCGCTATGTGATGGTCAATGATTTCGGCACGGTGGTGAACCCGCTGCTGGTCGAGGGCCAGTTGCATGGCGGCGTCATGCAGGGCGTCGGCCAAGCGCTGATGGAGCGCACGGTCTATGACGGAGAGGGCCAGCTGACCACCGGCTCCTTCGTCGACTACCAGATGCCGCGCGCCGCCGACGCCCCGCCGGTCTTCACCTTCGAGAGCCGGCCGCAGCCGACCGCGACCAACCCGCTGGGCGCCAAGGGCTGCGGCGAGGCCGGCTGCGCCGGGTCGCTGCCGGCGGTGATGAACGCCGTGGTCGACGCGCTCTCCGGCCTGGGCATCCGCCACATCGACATGCCGGCGACGCCGCTGGCGATCTGGCAGCGGATCGCGGCGGGGCAGGGGTGATCCGGCGCATGGACCCGCACGTCGCTCCTGTCGCCCTCGACAAGGCGTCCAGGCTGATCAACCACGGCCCCACGGTGCTCGTTTCCGCCCGCTCCGGCGGCGTGGACAATGTGATGGCCGCGGCCTGGGCCTGCGCGCTCGACTTCGCACCGCCCAAGCTGACCGTGGTGCTGGACAAGATCGCCCGGACGCGGGTGCTGGTCGAGGAGAGCGCCACCTTCGTCATCCAGGTCCCGACCGCCGCCCAGCTCGAGCTGACGCGGGCGGCGGGCACCCGGAGCCTGGCCGCCGAGCCGGACAAGCTGGAGCGCATCGGCGTCGAGCTGTTCCAGTTCGCCGGCCACGATCTCCCCTTCGTCGCGGGGTGCTCGGCGTGGCTGGCGTGCCGGCTCATTCCAGAGCCGCATATCCAGCAGGCCTACGATTTGTTCATCGGCGAGGTCGTCGGCGCCTGGGCCGACACCCGCGTGTTCCGCGACGGCCGATGGCACTTCGAGAGCGCCGGACCGGAATGGCGCAGCCTGCACCATGTCTCGGGCGGTCACTTCTATGCGATCGGCGAGGCCCTGGCCGCCCAGTCCTAAGGCCCGGGCGGTTCTGCCGGTCTCTCAGTCCTCCTCCGCCGCCAGCTGGGCCAGGATGCGGCCCTTGCCCATCTGGCGCAGCACCAGCGGCACAACCACGACCAGGACGGTGATCGCCAGCAGGGTGATCGAGATCGGCGAGGAGATCAGGATCATCGGGTCGCCGCGGCTGTTCTGCAGCGCCCGGCGCAGCGGCAGCTCCGCCATCGGCCCCAGGATGAACCCGACGACCACCGGCGCGATCGGGTAGTGGAAGCGGCGCAGCATGTAGCCGAGCAGGCCGAAGGCCAGCAGCAGCCCCAGCTGGAACGACGACGGGTTGGACCCGATCGTGCCGAGCGTGGCGAACACCAGGATGCCGCCATACAGCCAGGGGCGGGGGATCGACAGCAGCCGGACCCACAGCCCGACCAGCGGCAGGTTCAGCACCAGCAGCATGGCGTTGGCGACGAACAGGCTGGCGATCAGGCCCCAGACCAGGTCCGGATTGCTCTGGAACAGCAGCGGGCCTGGCTGGATGTTGTACTGCTGGAACCCGGCCAGCATGATCGCCGCCGTGGCCGAGGTCGGCAGGCCGAGGGTCAAGAGCGGCACCAGCGTGCCGGCGGCCGAGGCGTTGTTCGCCGCCTCCGGCCCGGCCACGCCCTCGATGGCGCCATGGCCGAACTCCTCGGGATGCTTCGACAGCCTCTTCTCGGTGGCATAGGACAGGAAGGTCGGGATCTCGGCGCCGCCGGCGGGCATCGCCCCGATCGGGAAGCCGAACAGGGTGCCGCGCAGCCACGGCTTCCAGGACCGCTTCCAGTCCGACTTGCTCATCCAGATCGAGCCGCGGATCGCCTCGATATGCTCCTCGGTGCGGCCCTGGCTGCCGGCGACCGACAGCGCCTCGCCGATGGCGAACAGGGCGACCGCCAGGATGGTGACGCCGATGCCGCTCAGCAGCTCCGGGCTGCCGAAGGTCAGCCGTGCCCGGCCGCTCAGCTCGTCCAGGCCGATCAGGCCGATGGCCAGGCCGATGGCCAGCGAGGTCAGGCCGCGCATCGGCGAATCGCCGAAGGCGGCGGAGACGGTGACGAAGGCCAGGATGATCAGCGCGAACTTCTCCGGCTCGCCGAAGGAGATCGCGATCTTGGCGATCTCGGGCGCCACGAAGGCCAGGCCCGCCGTCGCGATCGTGCCGGCCACGAAGGACCCGATCGCCGCCGTGGCGAGGGCGGGGCCGCCGCGGCCGGCGCGGGCCATCTTGTTGCCCTCCAGCGCCGTGATGATCGAGGCGCTCTCGCCCGGGGTGTTGAGCAGGATCGAGGTGGTCGACCCGCCATACATGCCGCCGTAGTAGATGCCGGCGAACATGATCAGCGAGCCCCCGGGGTCGAGCGAGTAGGTCACCGGCAGCAGCAGCGCCACGGTCAGGGCCGGGCCGATGCCGGGCAGCACGCCGACCGCGGTGCCGAGGATGACGCCGATCAGGGCGTACAGCAGGTTGACCGGCTGCAGGGCGACGGTGAAGCCCTGGGCGAGGAAGCCGAAAGTGTCCATGCGTCAGGCCCCGATCACGAGAACAGCTTTTCCAGCGGGCCCGCCGGCAGGGTCAGGTCCAGCCCGGTGCTGAAGATGAACCAGACCACGAAGGCGAAAACGATGCCGATCGGGATGGTCCGCCACAGCGGGCCGCGGCCGAAGGCCTTCACGGTCGCGGCGAACAGGAGGCCGGTGGCGATCGAGAAGCCGGCCGTGTTCAGCAGCAGCATCTGGGCGGCGAGGCCGCCGATGATCCAGATGATCGGCGGCAGGTTGTCCTTCTCGCGCGCCGGCGGGTCGCCGCGCCAGGCGGCGACCGCCGTCCACGCCGCCATGATCAGCAGCAGGCCGCCGATCAGGCGGGGGAAGATCGCGGGCCCGAACCGGGCCGCGAATCCCCTCACATTGAGCTGGCTGGCGTCCCAGAACAGCACCACGGCGGCGACAGCCAGGGCCGCGGCGATCCCCAGGACCGGCCAGTCCGGCCGACGCCCCTCAGCATGTTTCGGCGTGGCGTGTTCCGGGGCGGCGCTCATTCGGCCAGACCGATGTCTTTGAGGATCTGGCCGGTGGTGCCGATGTCGGCGGCGAGCTGCTTGTCGAACGCGTCGCCGGCCAGGTAGGTGTCGATCCAGCCCTTGGTCTTCAGCGTGTCCTGCCAGGTCTTGGACTTGGCCAGCTTCTCGATATCGGCGGCGACGGCGGCCTTCTGCTCGGCGCTCAGCCCCGGCGCCGCGGCGACCATGCGCCAGTTCTGCACCACCACGTCGAGCCCGGATTCCTTCAGGGTCGGGGCCTCGACGCCCGGCAGCCGCTCGGCGCTGGACACCGCCAGGACGCGCAGCGCCCCGGCCTTCACCTGGGAGTCGAACTCGCCATAGCTGGAGATGCCGGCCGTCACCTGGCCGCTGAGCACCGCCGCCAGGGCCTCACCGCCGCCGGAATAGGCGATGTAGTTGATCTCGGTCGGGTCGACCCCGGCCGCCTTGGCGATCAGCCCGACCGCGATGTGGTCGGTGCCGCCGGCCGAGCCGCCGGCCCAGGTCACGCCGCCCGGATCCTTCTTCAGGGCTTCGACCAGCTCCTGCACCGTCTTCAGCGGCGAATCCTTGGGCACCACGATCGCCTCGTACTCGCCGGTCAGGCGGGCGATCGGGGTGACGTCGGCCAGGGTGACCTGCGACTTGTTGGTGATGATGCCGCCGACCATGACGTAGCCGCCGACGATCAGGGCCTTGGGGTCGCCCTTGTTCTGGCTCACGAACTGGGCCAGGCCGATCGTGCCGGCGGCGCCGGGCACGTTGACGACCTGGACGCTGCGCGAGATGCCCTCGGTCTGCAGCGCGGCCTGCATCGACCGCGCGGTCTGGTCCCAGCCGCCGCCGGGCGCGGCCGGCGCGATGATGGTGTAGTCGTTGGCCCGGGCCGCCAGCGGCAGCGCCAGGACGGCCGCCAATGCGGCGATCGCGAATGTCTTCATGAGTGTCCTCCCCCTTGTCGATCTGGTTTTGGCCGAAAGCATAGCGCCCCGTGCGCGCGGCGCACAGGATGGTCGCTTATCGGCCGTTGCTGATGGACGGAATTCGGATGGGCCGCCGCCGGTCGCGGGGCTCTTGCCTCTCGGGTGACATCGGGACCTCCCTGGCCTGTTGCTTCTGCCCGGGCATCGCGATCGGCCCGGTTGCAGGGATCAGTCTAGCCGCCGAACCTGTCAGCGTCCTGTCATCGGCTCGGTGCCCGACGTCAGGTCCCAGGTGGCGAGGATTGGGTCAGGCCGCGATCAGATTGAGCCGCTTCTCGATCCGGTCGAGCCGGGCTTCGATGCGGTCGATGCGAGCGGACTGGCCGGCGAAATCGGCGTGCAGCCCGGCCACCTGGGTTTCCAGAGAGGTCAGGCGTCGGCCATGGTCCTGCTGCGTCTCGATCACCCGATCGATCTTCTCGTCGATGCGGCGGAGATAGACCAGCATCAGGTTGTCGAGCTCGTCCGTCATGCTGGAAATATGGCGGCGGCGGGCCTCGGTGTCCATGGCTTGGGCGTCAGCGTCCTGTCATCGGCTCGGCGCCGTTGGAGACCAGGCGCCGCCACGTCTCGAGGAAGCGCTCGCGGCGCCGCTCGTCCAGCGCCACCAGCAGCGACGGCCCCAGCGGGATCGGCTGCAGCGCGCCCTCGGTCTTGCCGGCGATGCTGCCGGCGGACCAGGGGCCGGAGATGTCGGGCATGATCGCGCCCAGGCCGGTGACGCCCGCCGCCAGGGCCTGGCCGCGCGGCGACAGCAGGTAGTCGACAAAGGCGCGGGCCAGCTCGGCATCCGGGGCAGCGCGGGGAATCAGCGCCACCCGGGTCATCACCAGGGCATAGTCCTCCGGCACCACCACGCCCAGGCGCAGCCCCGCCGCCTGCCGCGCGAAGGCGTAGGAGCCGAGCAGGTTGTAGCCGAGGATCAGTTCGCCGCTGACGATCCGGTCCAGCATCTCCGGGCTGCTGCCGCTCAGCTTGGCGTCGACCCGGCCGAAGGCCGCGGCCAGCCGCCAGAAGTTGGAGGAGATGAGCGCGTCCTGGCTGGCCAGCAGGTGGCCGATGCCGCTGACCGCGATGTCGTAGGTGGCGACCCGGCCGCGGAACCGCTCCGGCTGCGCCTCCAGCAGCGCGATCAGCTCGGCATGCGACCGCGGCACCTCGGCCTCGGCCAGCAGGTCGGGGTTGTAGGCGATCACCGCCGGCTCGAAGGTGAAGCCGATCGCCTCGGCCCGCCACTGCGCCCAGTGCGGCAGCCGGTCGAGCCAGGGCGAGGCATAGGCCTGGGCGAAGCCGTCATTGGCCAGCTTCACCTGCAGGTCGGGGGCGGAGCTGATCATCAGGTCGGGCACGGGCGACAACTGCCCACTCGACGCCGCCTGGTACATCGGCAGCGTGTCGGTCTCCTGGTACACCACCCGGATGTCCGGCCGCAGCGCCTGGAAATCGGCGATGAAGCGGGCGAAGAGCGGGGTGTCGGTGGCGCCGAGGATGGTCAGCGTCCGCTCGCCGCCGGCCGGGGCGGGGTAGACGGTGGTGCCGGGCGCGGCCCGGCCGGGTTCGACCGATCCCGCCAGCAGGGCCGCGGCCAGCAGCACCGCCGCGGCCGGGCCGTGCGGCCGCCGCCGTGCCGGCTCCGCCATCGGCAATGCGACCTCGACCTGCAGCCCGCCGCCCGGCCGGTCCAGCAGGGCCAGCGTGCCGCCATGGGCCGCGGCCACGGTGCGGACGATCGACAGGCCCAGCCCCGATCCCGGGCGGTCCCGGCTGCCCTCGCCGCGGGCGAAGCGCTCCAGCACCAGGTCCTTCTCCGCCGCCGGGATGCCCGGCCCCCGGTCGGAGACGTGGAGCACCGCCCGGCCGCGCTCGACCGCCGCCTCGATCTCGACCGTGCCGCCCGGCGCGTGGGTCAGGGCGTTGTGCACCAGGTTCCACAGCATCTCGCGCAGGGCCACGCGGTCGCCGCTGATCTCGGCCCGCGCCGCCTCCGGCGCCAGCGCCACGGCCAGCCGGCCGGCCTCCTCGAAATCCAGGCGCTGGCGCACATCCTCGACGATGGCGTCGAGCGCCACGACCGTCGCCTCGCGCGCCTCCAGCCGGTGGCGCACGGTCGCGTCCATCAGCAGCTGGTTGACCAGATGGCTGGCCTGCACCGCATTCTGGTGGATGCGGACGACGCGGTCGCGCAGCTTGGCGGGATCCTCCTCGTCGACCGCGACCTCGGCCTGGGCGCGCAGCGAGGCCAGCGGCGTGCGCACCTGGTGGGCGGCGTCGGCGACCAGGCCGCTGACCCGCTCCATCACGCTGCGCAGCCGGCCGATGAAGTCGTTCAGCGCCCCGGCCAGCTGCTGCACCTCGACCGGCACCGGGACCTGCACCGGCGACAGATCCTCCGGCGCGCGGCGGCGCAGCTCGCGCTCCATCACCACCAGCGGCGCGAAGGCATAGCGGATGCCGAACCAGACCAGGGCGATGGCGACCAGGCCGAGGGCGGCGAGGGGCAGGGCGGCCTGGCCCAGGATCTCCGACGCCAGCGCCGCGCGGGCGCCGCGGGTCTCGGCGACGCGGATGGTGGCCCAGCCGGCCTTGCCCTCGACGAAGACCAGCCGGCCGACCGTCGCGATCCGCACCGCCTCGCCGTGATAGGTGCCCTCGGTGAAGCCGGGCGTGGCCGAGGCCGCCTGCGGCAGCCCGGCGCCGAGGTCGCGGTAGCCGGTGACGAAGGCGCCGTCCGGCGCCGCCACCTCGTAGAACACCCGGTCGTCGTCGGAGAAGTCGAGCATCGCCAGCGAGGCGGTGGGCAGCTCGACCGTGACCGCGCCGTCCTCGATCTGCACCGCGCCGGCGATGGTGAAGGCCGAGGCGGCGAGCAGCCGGTCGAAGGCGCTGTCTGAGGCGCCGCGGGCATAGTCGCGGATCAGGGCGACCAGCCCAATGCCGGCCAGCAGCAGCGCCAGCACGGTCAGCGCCAGCATGCGCCGCCGGATCGAGGCGCGGCCGGCCTTCGCACTCACTCGCGGGTTCCGCGCGGCTGCACCCGATAGCCGGTGCCGCGCAGGGTGACGATGTCGATATCGGCGCCCTCCAGCTTGCGGCGGACGCGCGAGACCAGCAGCTCCAGCGCGTTGACCGACACCTCGGCCTCGTCGCCGAACAGCTGCATCATCAGCCTGTCCTTGGCCGCGACCTGGCCGGCGCGGGTCAGCAGGATCTCCAGCAGGCGGAACTCGCGGCGGCCGAACTCGACATGCTGGCCGGCGACGGTGACGGCGCGCCCGGCCAGGTCCAGGGTGACGTTGCCATGCGCCACGGTGCTGCTGGTCTGGCCCGCCGGCCGCCGCAGCAGGGCCCGCAGCCGCGCTTCCAGCTCGCGCAGGTCGAACGGCTTGACCAGATAGTCGTCGGCGCCGAGGTCGAGGATGCCGACCTTGTCGTCGATCTCGGACCGGGCGGTGACCACCAGCACCGGGGCGTCGACGCCGCGGCGGCGCAGGTCGCGCAGCACGGCGAAGCCGTCCTGGCCGGGCAGCATGATGTCCAGCAGCACGGCGTCGAAGGCATCGTGGCCGGCGGCCTCGACCGCCGCCAGCCCGTCGCGCACCCATTCGACCGAATGGCCGGATTTGCGCAGCCGGTTCTCCACCGCCTCCCCGAGATCGGGATTGTCTTCGACCAGAAGGATCCGCATCCGTCCTTCTTGTCGGAAAGCGCAGGGCGCGGCAAGGCGGTCGCGCCGAGGCGGCGTCAGACCGCGTCCTGCAGATGGCCCGACGGCGCGTACTTCACCTGCCAATCGGCGATGCAGCCGAGCGTGCCGCATTTGCGGCACCGGAGCCCGACATAGAGCCAGCGCACGTCTCCGCTGTCATGCAGCGAGAAGCCGACGCCGATATTGGCCTGATCGGAACGGCATTTGCAGCGCCACGGTTTCAGCTCCGCCTCCGCCGAATACTCTTCGCTGTCGCAGACGAAATGCGCGGTCGAACATCGCGCGCAGCTGCGCCGCACGCAGCCTTCGTCGGCATCGGCTTCCACCCTGAAGTCGACCGAAGAGCAGGGACATTGCGCCAGGCGGAACGCCGAAATCGGCATGCCCTCGACGTAGGCCCGCAGATAGGCCTTGATGTCCAGCGGGTGCGTGCCGACCCAGTATTTTCCAGTCGTATCGATGGTCATGATCGGTCCCCCCGGCCAGTTCCCGGAATGATCCTATCAGACCCAAGGCCGGCACAAGCGCCTATGCCGCCGCCTCGGACAGCAGCCACAGCCGCATCGCCGCGACCTTGCGGGTGTCCCACAGCTCCGGCGGCGCGACGATGTAGAAGCCGCGGCCCGGCGGCAGGCGGACATCCAGCGGCGGTGCCGCCAGGTGCCCGGCCTGCAGCTCGCGCTCGACCAGCGGGCGGGGCACCAGGGCGATGCCCTGGCCCAGCAGCGCCGCCTCGATCGCATGCAGGGTGTGGCTGAAGCGGACGCCGCGCCGGGCCTCGGCTTCGTCGCGGCCGCTGGCGCGGTACCATTCGGCCCACAGGAAGTGGGAATCATGCAGCAGCGGCACCCGGGTGCCGAGATCGGCCGGGTCGAGCGTGCCGTCGGGCCGGCACAGCGCCGGGCTGCACACCGCCACCGGATCGGCCGGGAACAGCAGCTGCGCCGCCAGGCCGGGATCGACGCCGGTGCCGTAGCGCACCGCCAGGTCGACGCCGTCGCGGCGGAAATCGACCAGGTCGTTGGAGGCCGAGAGGCGGACATCGATGCCGGGATGGCGGCGGGTGAAGCCGTCCAGCCGCGGCACCAGCCAGCGCGACACGAAGCTGGGCGTGGCGCTGACCGTCAGCACATCGGCCTGCTGGGCGATCCGGGCCGCGGCGTCGGCGATCAGCCGGAACGCCTGCTCCACCGGCGGCAGCAGCGCCTCGCCGGCCGGGGTCAGGGCCAGGCCGCGGGCGTGGCGCTCGAACAGCGCGGCGCCCAGCGCCTGCTCCAGCCCGCGCACCTGCTGCGCCACGGCGCTCTGGGTCACGTTCAGCGCCTCGGCCGCCGCCCGGAAGCTCAGGTGGCGGGCCGCGGCGCGGAAGGCGCGCAGGCCGTTCAGCGGCGGCAGCCGGTCGGCGAGCATGTAGTTTTCCTGCAGCCTGGGTGAAGAACTTCCCGTTTGTCTCCTCCGCCCGGCGGGCGCATCTGTCAAGCACGGCCTAAAGGAGAAATCAGGATGAATACGACCGAACGGGTGGCCATCGTCACCGCCGCCAGCAAGGGGATGGGCGCCGCGATCGCCCGCGAGCTGGCCCAGCGCGGCTACAGGCTGGCGCTGTTCGCCACCTCCGACGCGGTGACCGCGCTGGCCGACGAGCTGGGCGGCATCGCCGTGCGCGGCTCGGTGACCGAGCCGGCGGATTTGCAGCGCCTGGTCGATGCGACGCTGGAGCGCTGGGGCCGGATCGACGCGGTGGTCAACAACACCGGCCACCCGCCCAAGGGCGACCTGCTGGCGATCCCGGATGCTGACTGGCATCTCGGCCTCGACCTGGTCCTGGTCAATGTCGTGCGCCTGGCCCGGCTGGTGACGCCGGCGATGGAGCAGGCGGGGAAGGGCTCGATCGTCAACATCTCGGCCTTCGGCGCGGTGCAGCCGGGCGCGGCCTATCCGATCTCGTCGGTGCTGCGGGCCGGGCTGTCGGCCTTCACCAAGCTGTATGCCGACCGCTACGCCGCCGCCGGCATCCGCATGAACAGCGTGCTGCCCGGCTTCATCGACAGCTATCCGGAGACGCCGGAGCTGATCGCCCAGATCCCCTCGAGGCGCTTCGGCACGGTCGAGGAGATCGCCGCCACCACCGCCTTCCTGCTGTCCGACGAGGCCGGCTACATCACCGGCCAGAACCTGCTGGTCGATGGCGGGCTGGTGAAGGGGATCTGACGGTCAGGCGGCCCGTGCCGTCCGGCCGCGCGCCGGCTTCTCGTTCTGGTTCTTATGGGCTTCGCGCGCCTCCGCGTCCGTCAGCGGGCGGGCGGCGAGGCGGCCGGCGATGACGCTGACCGCCATCAGCTGGAAGAAGTGGAACAGCATAAACGGCGCCAGCACCAGGCCGAGCTGCGGCGAGGTGCCGAACATCAGCCGGGCCAGCGGCACGCCGGTCGCCAGCGACTTCTTCGAGCCGCAGAAGGTCGCGGCGATGGTGTCGGGCAGGTCGAAGCCGGCCAGGCGGCAGACGGCCCACATCACGGAGAAGGCGACGCCGAACAGCAGCACCACGCCGGCGACGATCTCGACCAGCACGATCGGGTCTTGCTGCGACCAGATGCCGGATGCCATCGAATCGGCGAAGGAGCCGTAGACGATCGCCAGGATGATGACCCGGTCGGCCATCTTGATCCGGGCGTAGTGGCGGTTGGCCCAGGCGCTGAGCAGCGGCCGCACCAGCTGGCCGAGCACGATCGGCAGCACCACCAGCAGCGCCACCTTCAGCAGCACCGGGCCGAGCGGCATCGGCGCGCCCTGGTTGTGGGTGTACCAGGCCATCAGCAGCGGCGTGATCGCGACACCGAGCAGGCTCGACAGCGTGGCGTTGAAGATCGAGGCCGGCAGGTTGCCGCGCGCCAGCGAGGTCATCGCCACCGAGGAGGAGATGGTCGAGGGCAGGACGGCGAGGAAGAAGAAGCCCAGCAGCAGCTCCGGCCGGATCCAGCCCTCGCCGAGCGCGCCGACGCCCAGCACCAGGGCCGGGAACAGGATGAAGGTGCCGGCGGTGGCCACCAGGTGCAGCCGCCAATGCGACGCCCCGGCCCGCATCTTCTCCGGCGCCAGGGTCAGGCCGTAGAGGAAGAACACGACCGAGACGCCGTAGGTCGAGATCCAGTCCCAGTGCAGGGGGCCGCCGGTGACGCCCGGTGTGGGCCAGAGACACGCCGCGAGGGCGACGAGGGGAAGGGCGATCATGAACCAGTCGGGCTTAGCCCGGCGTGTCTTGCTCATCACTCACTCGCAACTTGCTCGGGTGACCCGTGCATTCCGTATACGAAATAGGATGCGGCATGCCCGGACCACCCCCGATCCGGCATGGGTGTGTTGCAGTGCGGAAATGGATGCTGCAGATGCGAAGGGGCGCGCGGCGCTTCAGCCCACGCGCCAGACGAAATACGGCCAGTCCGGCGTCTCGAAGGGCAGGGCGGTCCAGCGCGGCGCCTGCAGCGGCCGGTCGCTGACCACCAGGCCGCCGGGCGCCATCAGCGGATCGACCAGCCCGGCCAGCCAGCCGGCCTGGGCGGCGTCGCGGGCGCGGTCCTCGCTGCCGAAATCGGCATGGGCCAGCGCTGCGGGTGCGCGACCGGACAGGGCCGGCAGGGTCTCGCGGAAATCGCCCAGCACCAGGTCGGCGCCGGCCGGTGCGGCATCGGGCGGGGCGTGCAGGTCGCGGTCGAAGGCGATGATCTGCCGTTCCGGGAACAGCTTGCGCAGATGGCTGTAGGTGCGGCCCTTGCCCAGGCCGATCTCCAGCACCGGGCCGGGCAGGCCGCGGATCTCCTCCGCCGCCCGCTCCAGCGCCCGGCGCTGGGTGGTGAGGCGGGCGATCATGCGGTCGAGGCGGCTGTCCATGGGGTGGCTCCGGGCAGGCTCGATGGATGTCGAAGGCCGCCACTGTAGGTTCGGCCGGGGACGCCGTCGATCCCGCGGATGCAGGCTGAAATTTGTCAGGTCGTCCGGACAAATTCACCGGCCTGTCACATCCTGGGTGTAGGGTCGCCGTATTCCGCCCGACACCGAGGACAGGTCATGACCGCCCCTGCCTACGCCACCTGGCACACCGACCCGCAGAAAGAGGCCGCGATGGGCCCTTCGCACGCCCCGCTGTGGCGCCATTTCATCGAGACGCTGCCGGACCGCGACCTCACGACCCGGACTGTCCTGGATTTCGGCTGCAACCGGGGCGGCTTCCTGCGCCTGCTGCACACGCTGCGGCCGTTCCGCCGGGCCGTCGGCATCGACATCGCCTCGGACTCGATCGCGGCGGCGACCGCCGACCGAGGGGACCTGCCGCTGCATTTCGAGGTGGCGACGGACCTGTCGCCGTGGGCGGACAGCTTCGACATCGCCTTCAGCTACGAGGTGATCTATTTGCTGCCCGACCTCGCCGGCCACGCCAGGGGCATGTTCGACGCGCTGCGCGACGGCGGGGTCTACTACGCGGTCACCGGCTGCCACACCGAAAGCCCGCTCTGGCCACGGTGGCGGGAGGTGATCGGCGCCGCCAGCAACGCGCCGGTGCAGGACCGCGCCCCGCAGGACTTCATCGAGGCCTTCGCCGCGGCCGGATTCGCCGTCTCGGTGAAGCGCTTCGGCTATGACGGCTTCATCCCGGCGACCAAGGACCGGTCCTACTATCCCAGCATCATCGATGCGATCACCTATGCCGCCGACCACAAGCTGCTGTTCCGGCTCGAGAAGCGCGTCTGAGAGGCCGTCATGACCGCGATCGAGCGCCGCCCCGGCAGCGTCCTCTGGCACCAGCTGGGCGACGCGCTGGCGGCGGAGATCGCGGCGGGGCGGCTGGCGCCGGGCAGCCGGCTGCCGACGGAAGCGCAGCTGGTGAAGCGGTTCGGCGTCAGCCGCTTCACGGTGCGGCAGGCGCTCGGCCATCTGGAGGCGCGCGGCCTGGTGCGCGCCGAGCAGGGGCGGGGCACCTTCGTGCACAAGGGCACGCTGGACTATGCGATCTCGCCCCGCACCCGCTTCCACAGGAACCTGATCGAGCAGGGCTTCGAGCCCGGCGGCGAGCTGCTGCTGCATGAGGAGATCGCGGCCCCCGACCGGGTCGCGGACCGGCTGCGGGTCTTGCCGGGCACCATGGTCATCCGCCGCCGCGGCGTCATGACGGCCGACGGCGTGCCGGTCGAGCTGGGCGACTCCTTCTACCCGGCCGGCCGGTTCCCCGGGTGGGAAGAGGCCAGGCGCGCGCATCCGACCATCACCGCCGCACTCGCCGTCTACGGCATCGACGATTACGAGCGCGTCTCGACCTCGATCGAGGCGCGCATGCCGACAGCGGAAGAGGCGCGCCTGCTGCGGCAGCCCAGATCCATCCCCGTCATGGTGGTGGAGAAAGTGGATGCCGACCGCGCCGGCGTCGCGTTCTGCTACTCCTCCGCGGTGTGGTCGGCCGAGCGGGTGACCTTCACGATCCCGCGCGGCTAGGCCCGCGGCCGATCGCGGCGGTGCTGGCTGTGGAATCCGGGGACCCGGGTTGCTATGGTCTCGCCCGCCGGGCCGGCCCGCCGCCCGGCGATGCGGTTGCGTGCGCGGCCGCAGGGCTCACCTGGGAAAGAGACGGAGACGATGCTCGACCGCCGTAGCTTGCTGAAGCTGGCCGCTGCCACCCAGTTGTTCGGGATGTTCGGAGGGGCTTCCGCCCTGGCGGCGGCGCCGGCCGGGCTGCGCTACGGCGAGGCCGCGCCGTTCTCCTACGATTGGCTGAAGAGCCGGGCCCGCGCCCTGGCGGCCGCGCCCTACGCCTCGCCGCCGCGGCCGGATCCGGCGACCGTGGAGTCGATCGACTACGACGCCCATGGCAAGCTGAAGTACAAGCCGGACTACGCCCTGTACGGCGACGGCCAGCCCGGCGCGTATCCGGTCACCTTCCAGCATGTCGGCCGGTTCTTCCCGAAGACCGTGCGGATGCATGCGGTCGATCCCGCCGCCGGCACCGCGCGCGAGATCCTGTACGACCCGCAATACTTCACCGTCGGCCCGGACAGCCCGGCCGCCAAGCTGGCGCCGGAGCCCTCGGCCTTCGCCGGCTTCTGGATCCAGGAGGCCAAGGACAAGGGCGACTGGAAGACCGAGGAGCCCTGGGTGGCCTTCCTCGGCGCCTCCTATTTCCGCGCCAAGGGCGAGCTCGGCCAGGTCGGGCTGTCGGCCCGCGGCATCACCATCACCCCGGGCTCGGGCGGGCCGGAAGAGTTCCCGGACTTCATCGGCTACTGGTTCGAGCCGGCGAATTCCGACGCCGACGCGGTGACGGTCTACGCCCTGCTCGACGGGCCCAGCCTGACCGGCGCCTACCGCTTCCTGATGCGGCGCACCGCCGGCGTGGTGATGGATGTCGACACCACGCTGTTCCTGCGCCAGCCGGTCGAGCGCCTGGGCGTGGCGCCGCTGACCTCGATGTTCTGGTACTCCGAGACGGTGAAGAAGACCGCGATCGACTGGCGGCCGGAGGTGCATGACAGCGACGGGCTGGCGCTGTGGACCGGCGGCGGCGAGCACATTTGGCGGCCGCTGAACAACCCGGCCCGGATCGTGGTCTCCAGCTTCTCCGACCAGTCGCCGCGCGGCTTCGGCCTGCTGCAGCGCGACCGCAACTTCGACCATTACGGCGACGGCGTGCGCTACCACCTGCGCCCGTCCGCCTGGGTCGAGCCGCTGGGCGACTGGGGCCGCGGCCAGGTGCAGCTGGTCGAGCTGCCGACCGACGACGAGATCCACGACAACATCGTCGCCTACTGGCACCCGGAGGCGCCGACCAAGGCCGGCGACGAGTTGCCCTTCGCCTACCGCCTGCACTGGATGGCGGACGAGCCGTACCCGACGCCGCTGGCCCGCGTGGTGGCGACCCGTCTCGGCCGCGGCGGCCAGCCCGGCCAGCCGCGCCCGGAAGGGGTGCGCAAGTTCATGGTCGAGTTCCTCGGCGGCCCGCTCACCGACCTGCCCTTCGGGGTGAAGCCGGAGCCGGTGTTCTGGGCCTCGCGCGGCACCTTCGCCTCCTACACCCTGATGGAGGCGGTGCCGGACGACGTGCCGGGCCATTGGCGGGTCCAGTTCGACCTGGCGGTCGACGGCGACGACCCGGTCGAGATGCGGCTGTTCCTCAAGGCCGGCGACCAGGTGGCGTCCGAGACCTGGCTGTTCCAGTACCGCCCCTTCGTGTCGGACGCCCGGCCGGTCGGGAACTGACGGCGAGGCGGCCGGGCTACAGCGCCTGGCCGCTCTCCTTGCCGTCGGGCCACCAGATGCGCCAGTCGCCCTGGCCGACCCGGCAGGCGATGCCGCCGCCGTTGCGCGGGCCGTCCGGCCCCTCGACCGCCTCGACGAACTCGCGGCAGAAGCGGCCGGAGGCGTCGATGAAGGTCGAGACCGGGCGGACCCGGCCGGTCGAGGCGCCGTCGCGCCACGGCGTCTCGACGCCGTTCGGCGCCTGCTCCAGCACCTCGGCCCGCCGGGCCTCGATCGCCGTCTGGGCGGCCAGGCGGACCTGCTCCCCCGTCTCGATCCGGGCGACCCGGTCTTCCAGCCGGTCGATCACGCGCAGCGCGGTCCAGCCGCCGCCGATGACGGCGAGCAGCGCCGCGGCGGCCGCGATCGCCCCGAGCCAGCGGACGGCCGGGCGGCGGCGTCGCGCCGGGATGGCGGACGGACGCGGTGCCAGCAGCCCGGCCAAGGCTAGCGGCAGCGGCTCTTCCACCGGCGGGTGGGCGGCGGCCAGCAGCGCGGCCATCTCGCGTTCGTGCCGCAGCATCTCGGCCAGGGCCGGGTCGCGGGCCAGCGCCGCCTCGACCAGCCGGCGGCGCTCCGTGTCCAGCGTGCCGTCGGCGTATCCGGCGATCCAGTCGGTGTCGATCGTCATGGTCGCCTCCATCACCGTCGGGCCGCCATGGCCATCGCGACCGCCGGGCGCCGCGACAGCAGATGCTGCAGCGCCTGGCGGCCGCGGTGCAGCCGGCTCATCACCGTGCCCACCGGCACGTCCAGCGCGTCGGCCGCGGCGGCATAGCTGAGGCCGCCGGCCGAGACCAGCAGCAGCACGCTGCGCTGCTCCTCCGGCAGCCGGTCGATCGCCCGCTGCACCGCCGCCAGCATCAGCGTCGCCTCGACCTCGGCCTCGGCGTCGCCGCCCGGCAGCGTGTCGGGATCGACCGGTTCGGCCATGTCGCCGCGGCGGCGCCCGGCTCGCAGCCGGTCGAGATGCAGGTTGTAGGCGATGCGGAAGATCCAGCCCTGCAGGGTGGCGGCCGCGGCGGCCTGGTGCGCCCGCTCCAGCGCCCGCTCGCAGGTGGCCTGCAGCAGGTCGTCGCCCTCGGGGGCGGAGCCGGCGAGGGCGCGGGTGAAGGCACGCAGCCGCGGCAGCGAGGCCAGCAGCGCCCCCTTCACATGCTCCGCCGGATCGGACATTCCACCACCACCCCACTGTTGCGAATCACCCGTCCGCGCCGTTGTATCAACGCGCGACACGACGTCCCGGTCCGGGCGGGATAGCAAAATTTTTGCACGATTCCGCGGAATGATCGCGGCGCCTCGGACGTCAGAAATGTGACACGGGCCGTCGCGGCCCGCTTCGACACCACGGTTCCGGAGGTCCCCATGCGTATCCGTTCTGCAGCGACGCTGCCCATCGTGGCGGCTTTCGGACTGCTTTACGCCACCGCGGCGAGCGCCGCCGCCTGGGGGGATCTCAAGGACGTCTCCAAGCCGCAATTCATCACCATCAAGGACAATGGCGGCGGGAATGGTGGTGGCAATGGCGGAGGGAACGGCGGCGGGAATGGCGGCGGGAATGGCGGCGGGAACGGCAACGGCGGTGGGAACGGCAACGGGGGCGATAAAGGCGGAAACAGCGGCAACGGCAACGCCGGCGGGAAGGCCAGCGGCAGCGGCGTCGGCAGCTCGGCGGATGACGACGACAGCCCCGGCAACAGCGGCAAGATCAGGGGCACCCGCGGCGGAACCAGCGTCGGCAGCGCCGACGATGACACGGATGCTCCCGGCAACAGCGGCAAGGCCAGGGGCAAAGCCAAGGCCGACACCATCTCGCTCGACGACGACACCACCGCCGCGCTGATCGGCTCCGGCTGGTCGCCGACGGTCGGCAACGGGACGTTCCGCAACCACGGCGCGCGCGTCTCCGCCCTGGTCGGGCTGGCCAAGGAGCTCGGCTACGGCGCCAATGTCGGCGCCATGCAGGCCAATTTCGGCACGCCGCAGGAGACGGGCATCCGCGACCTGCAGGAGCGGATCGCCGATCTCAAGGCCGATCCGCTGGCGGATCCGCACCTGATCGACGCGCTCGAGGCCGATCTCGCCGACAAGATCCAGGAGGTCAAGCCCGGCACCGGCCCGGCCGGCGACTGGGAGACCACCAATCTGGACGTCGACGGCAACGGCGTGGTCGACGACCACGACCTGGCGCTCGCCCGCGAAGGCTTCCGCCCGTTCGACTGACGATCCCGGCCGAATTCGCCGCCGGCATGGCCTCGCCGTGCCGGCGGTTCTGTTTGGCCTGTGGCTCAATCAGTCGAACCGCAGCGGGATGTTGATGGTGATGCCCGGGGCCGGGGCATAGTAGTAGGGCGGCGGCTCGACATAGACCGGCGCCGGCCGGCGATAGTAATAGGGCCGCCCGTAATAGCCGCCATACGGCCGCTCATAGATGACGACCGGCGGCCGCGGCCGCGCATAGTGGTAGCCATGGCCGTGATGGGACCGGGCCCAGGGTGGCCCGCCGCCATGCCAGGGCTTGTGATGGGCCAGGGCCGGCCCGGCGGTGGCCAGCACCGCCAGGGCGGTCAATGCCGGCACGAGGATTCGTCGTCGGATGCTCATCTCGATCAATCCCCTTCTCCGGGCGCCCGTCGAGACGGACACCCCTCAGACCAGGGACGATCGAGCCGCGCGCTTTATTCCATCGATCAGGCGGCGAAGGCGGGGTCCTGCCGCATCAACTGGCGCTTGACGCTCTCGAGATGCATCCGGGCGCTCTCGGCGTCGCCCTCGCGCATCTGCTGGTAGGTCCGGCGGGCGATCTCGGCTGGCACCGGGCGCAGCGTGCGGCCCGTGCTCAGCGCCTTGACCTGCACCTCGGCCGCGCGCTCGAGGTAGTACAGGTCGTCCCAGGCCTCGGCGATGGTCGGGCCGCACACCATCACGCCGTGGTTGCGCAGGAACACGATGTCGGCGTCGCCCAGCGTCGCGGCGATGCGGTCGCCCTCGGCCTCGTCCAGCGCCAGGCCGTTATAGGCATCGTCGACCGCGGTGCGGCCGTAGAATTTCAGCGCCGACTGCCCGGCCCAGACCAGCGGCTGGCCCTCCACCATGCTCAGCGCCGTGGCGTTCGGCATATGGGTGTGGAAGGCGGCCCGCACCCGCGGCACCTGCTTGTGCAGCCGGGCATGGATGTAGAAGGCGGTCGCCTCCGGCTTGCCGTCGCCGTCGATGACGTTGCCGTGGAAGTCGCAGACCAGCAGGCTGGAGGCCGTGACCTCGGCGAAGGCCAGGCCGTAGGGGTTGACCAGGAACAGGTCGTCGCGGCCGGGCACCATCGCCGAGAAATGGTTGCAGATGCCTTCCTCCAGCCCCAGCCGCGCGGCCATGCGGAAGCAGGCGGCCAGGTCGATCCGGGCCTGGCGCAGCGCCGCCCAGTCGATCTCGCCGATATTCGACAGCCGGGACGGGTCGGCGGCTTGCAGCTCATGGGCCATGGCGAGGTCGTCCTGTGCAGGCAGCGGGAAGATGGCGCATCCTTCAACAGCCGGCCCGGAGGCGCAATCGCGATCAAACAAGCGGCGTCCGCCGTCGGCACAGTGCCGGCGAACGCTGCGGGAGAGGGGCATGGGCGCGGTCCAGCGGGCGGTCTGGTTCATCGAGAACCGGTTCTCGGCGGAGGTCACGCTCGACGCGATCGCCGAGGCCGCCGGCGTGTCCCGGTTCCATCTGTGCCGGCTGTTCGGCGTCGCCACCGGCCGGTCGGTGATGCGCTATGTCCGCGGCCGCCGCCTGACCGAGGCGGCGCGGGTGCTGGCGGCCGGCGCCACCGACATCCTGGCGGTGGCGCTCGACGCCGGCTACGGCTCCCACGAGGCGTTCACCCGGGCCTTTCGCGACCAGTTCGGCCTGACGCCGGAGCTGGTGCGCGGCCAGGGCCATGTCGACAACCTCGCGCTGGTGGAGCCGATCCGGATGGACGAATCGCTGATCATCGACCTCGATGCCCCCCGCTTCGAGACCGGCAAGACCCTGCTCGTGGCCGGGCTGGGCGGCCGCTACACCTTCGAGACCAACGAAGGCATTCCGGCGCTGTGGCAGCGCTTCGGGCCGCAGATCGGCCATGTGCCGAACGAGATCGGCGGCGCCGCCTACGGCGTCTGCTGCTGTGCCGACGACGCCGGCAATTTCGACTATATCGCCGGGGTCGAGGTCGCCAGCTTCGACGAGCTGCCGGCGGAGTTCGCCCGGGTGCGCATCCCGGCCCAGCGTTACGCGGTGTTCAGCCACCGCGGCCACATCTCGCGGATCCGGGCGACGCATTACACGATCTGGACCCGCTGGCTGCCGGGCTCCGGCCACGCCTTCGCCGACGCGCCGAGCTTCGAGCGCTACAGCGCGGATTTCGATCCCTGGACCGGCACCGGCCTGGTCGAGATCTGGATGCCGGTCAGGAGCTGACCCGCGCGGCCCGGGCCGGGGCACGCTGGCCGCGCCCCGACGTCGGGACGCCGGCGGCCGGCGCCAGCCGGTCGCACTGCATCAGCAGCCGGACCAGCTCGGCCTGGCGGCGGGTGCCGGTCTTCTCGAAGATCCGGGTCAGATGGGTCCGCGCCGTGGTCGGGGCGATCGACAGGCGCTCGGCCACCGCCTGCATCCCGTCGCCGCGGCTGATCTCGGCGGCGAACACCGCCTCGGCCGCGGTCAGGCCGAACAGCTCCTGCAGCAGGGCCGGCGACGGCGTGCCGGCGATGTCGGGATCCATCACGAACAGGGCCACGCAGGGCGCCGCGCCGCCGCGCACCGGGATCACGGTCACCAGCAGCGGCGGCGCTCCCGACGGCCGCGACAGCCGCAGCCGCGCTCCCCCCGCCGCGGCCGTGGCGATGGCCTGCCGCAGCCGGCCGGTCTCCTCCGGAATGGCGGTGGTGATGCCGAACGGCGTGGCGTACAGCCCGTCCGCCCGCGCCACGATCGTCCCGGCGCGGCGGTTCAGCCGGATCGGCCGGGCCGTCGCATCCGCGATGATCACGCCGAGGTCGAGCCAGTCCAGCAGATCCTCGATGCCGCTGTCCCCGTCCTCGCGGCGCCGGGAGGCAGCAGCCTCCCCCTCATCGTCGTCCTGGTCCGCCGCCAGGGCCTCCGCGCCGATCGCCCGGGTCGAGAGGACGGCGGCCAGGCCGGCATTCATCGTCAGGGAATAGTCGAGATCCGCAGCGCTATCGATGCCCGCCATGACCTGTGCCTCTTTGTGCTCGACGCGTTGTCCGCCCTGCGTCGAGGTCCGGCATGGTTCGGGGGCGGCGCCGTGAGAGACACCGTAGGCGCCGTGCTGTGGCCGCGCTTCGGTGCGCCTGCCCAATTTTCGCGGCGGAGGCTACCTAGTTTTCGCCGGCGGAGAGCAGCCAGGGCTCGCTGTGCAGGCGCAGGACGACATCCATCCGGCTGCTGGCGTTCAGCTTGCCCAGCACCGCCGAGACATGGTGCTCGACCGTGCGGGGCGACCGCACCAGCCGGCGGGCGATGTCCTGGTTGCCCATGCCCTGGGCCAGCAAGCGCAGCACCTGCAGCTCGCGCTGGGTCAGGCCGAGCGGGTGGCGGCGGGCGGCGGCGTAGGGGCCGCGGCGCGCCCTGGGCAGCTGGTCGGCCACGCCCAGGCGCTGCGCGGTCCGGCGGGCCAGCTGGGCGGCGGGCCGGGCCTCGATCTCCTCCAGCATCGCCACGGCCCGGGCCAGGGTCAGCCCGGCCTCGCTGCCGCGGAGCTGGGTCAGGGCCAGCGCCGCCTCATAGGGCAGGCCGAGCCGCGTCCATTCCGCCGCGGCCGCCGCCGGATCGCCGGCCAGCTCGGCCGCCCGCGGCGCCGGGGCCCGCTTCGTCGCCGGCGGCAGGGGCGCCGTCATCTCGCAGCGCCGCCACCACACCGCCAGCTCGCCCAGCGCCCAGGGGTCGAAGCTGTCGAGATCCATCGCCGCCACGGCCGCCAGCGGCTCGCGGGCGGCATCGAGATCGCCGGCCAGCCACGCCGCCTCGGCCAGGGCGAAGCGCACCGGCGCGATCAAATGCAGGTCGCCGGTCTCCAGCGCATGCCGCAGCGCCTGCTGCAGCAGGGCCGGGGCGTCCGCGTCGCCCAGGCGCGTCCGCACCCGGCCCAGCACGATCAGCGCGGGCAGGCGGATCGTTGGCGCCAGCAGGTCCAGGCCGACCACCCCGCCGGCGATCGATTCGGCCTCGCGGAACCGGCCCTGCTCCAGGCGCAGCCGGGCCTGCCAGCCGACCTGGTAATGGGTCCAGGCATCCAGATCGTGCCGGGTCTCGAAGGCAATGCCCTCGGCCAGCACCCGCTCGGCCAGGGCGAAATCCTTGAACACCACCGCATACTCGGCGAGGTTCATGTAGGCCCGGGCGGCGTGCTCGTGGAAGCCGTGCTCCAGGGCCAGGGCGAGGCTCTCCTCCATCATCTCCAGCCCGCCCGGCCGATCGACGAACAGCAGCGCGGTGGCGACGTTGTTGAGCGCGTGCACCCGGGTCTCGACATCGCCCAGCCGGTCGGCCAGCGCGATCGCCCGCTCGCCCCACTCGACCGCCTCGTCGACATGACTCTGCTGCATGTGCAGCTGCGAGCGCACGCTGCAGGCCATCGCCAGCTCCGGCCCGGGCGGCAGGCGCTCCAGCTCGCGCAGCGCCTCGTCGACGCAGTCGCCGGCCTGCCGCACCTCGCCGCGCGACCACAGCAGCCGCGCCAGCGCCCGCAGGTTCAGGCCGACCTTGTCCATGCGGCCCAGCTCGCGCCACAGCGCGATGGCGTGCTGCCGGGCCTCGATCACCGTGTCGTCGATGCGCAGCGCCAGCCCGGCCTCGTTGGCCCAGTCCTCGTGCAGCTGCGCCGCCACCGCCTTCGGCGCCTCGCCGGCATAGCGCAGGGCGGTCGCCAGATGCGCGGCGGCCTGGTGATGGGCGCCGAGGCGCGAGGCCTGGGCCGCGGCCTGCGGCGCCAGATCCAGCACCCGGGCGCCGTCATCCGCGGCGGCGGCATGGTGCACCTGGCGCGGCAGCAGCGCGCCGGCCAGCGCGGTCGGGGCATAGGCCATCGCCGCCTCGACCCGGGCATGCAGCGCCTGCTGCACCGCCGGCGACAGCTGGTCCAGCGTGGCCAGCCGCGCCAGCTCGTGGCGGAAGCCGACGGCGCCCTGGCCGTCGCGCAGCAGCATGCCGCGGCCGATGCAGCGGTCGACCGCGGCGTCGGCCCTGGCGCCCAGCAGGGTCCGCGCCAGCCAGGGTTCGACGCTGCCGGGCACGATGCTGATCGTCTCCAGCGCCTCGCGCTCCTCCGGCGCCAGCCGCGACAGCCGCGACCACACCGCGTCGCGGATCGAGGCCGGGATATTCCCCGGGATGCCGGCCGGCGCGGCGTCCTGGCTGGCCAGCAGCTCGGTGACGAAGAACGGGTTGCCGGCGGTGATCCGGTGCAGCTCGGCGGCGGAGCGGCCGGCCTGCCGCGCCAGGGCGGCGACCGCCTCGGGCGACAGCGGCTGCATGGCGAGGCGGACGGCCGTGGCCGGCAGGTCGCCCAGCACCTGCCGCAGCGGGTGGTCGGGCCCGACCTCGTCGCTGCGGTAGCTCAGCACCAGCAGGACCCGCAGCACCGGCATGCGGCGGCCGAGATACTTCATCAGGTCGAGCGTCGCATTGTCGGCCCAATGCACGTCCTCGAACACCAGGACGGCGGTCTCGGGCAGCTCCTGCAGGGTGTTTAGCAAGGCTGGGAACAGCCGCTCTGGCGCCGCCGTCTGGTCCAGCAGCGCCGCCATCCGGGCCCCGAGGGCGTGCGCCATGTCCTGCAGCGGGCCCAGCGCGCGCGGCGTGAACAGCGCCTCGGACCCGCCCCACAGCACCCGGTGGCCGGGGCCCAGGCGGCGGGTGAACTCCTGCAGCAGCGCGGTCTTGCCGATCCCGGCCTCGCCGCCGAGCACGATGGTGCCGCCATGGCCCTCCGCGGCGCGCCGGGCCAGGTCGATCAATCGGTCAAGCGGCTCTTCGCGCTCGATCAGCATAAAATCGGCGACTCCCCTGTGCCTGCTTGGATTTCAGGCCAAGGGGGTGACGAAAACAAGGCTTCATGTCTGATTTTACGAAATTGCCCAACTCTGCCGTGAAATCGAGCGCGAGCTCAGAGACCGTTTGGAAATGCGCTGGTGTGAGTCGGCTGGCGGTGGTTTCGAGAACCGGCGCGCAGCGGACGTTTGAGTCCGTGAGCACCGGAAGCTTCGAGTTCGCCGTCAGACGGCCGCACCAGTAGCGTTTCCAGACGGTCTCTCAGCCCTGCAGCATCGAGGCGCCCATTCCGACCAGGGCACCGCCGAACAGGCGGTTGCACAGCCGGGCGCGGCTCGGCTGCTGCAGCCAGCGGCGCAGCGCATGGGCGGCGACGGCGTTGGTGAGAATCCCGATGAAGCCGATCGCAGTGAAGCTGGCGGCCAGCTGGGACAATTGCGCCAGGGGAGGCATGCAGATTTGCCGGTTGAAGCCATGGCAATCTTGATTTTCTCATAATGAGAATTAATTGTGCCGGGAACGCACCGGCATGCGGCGGCCGGCTTCAAGCCGGGCAGAAGCGCTGCTAGGGTGCGTCCGACCTCACGCGTGGATCTTTTCATGACCGATCGTCTCGTCATCGCCCTCGCCCAACTGAACCCGACGCTCGGCGACGTGCGCGGCAACATCGACAAGCTGCGCCGCGCCCGCGATGAGGCGCGGCAGGCCGGCGCCGATCTCATGCTGGCCAGCGAGCTGGCGGTCAGCGGCTATCCGCCCGAGGACCTGGTGCTGAAGCCGTTCTTCCTCGACGCGGTGGAGGAGGGGGTGCGCGAGCTGGCGGCCGAAACTGCGGAAGGCCCGGCGCTGCTGGTCGGCACGCCCTGGCGCGGCGACGACGGCCGCGTCCACAACGCCGTGCTGCTGCTGGATGGCGGCAAGGTCGCGGCGTCCCGGTTCAAGCACGATCTGCCCAACTACGGCGTGTTCGACGAGAAGCGGGTCTTCGCCCCCGGCCCGATGCCCGGGCCGATCCCGTTCCGCGGTGTCCGCCTCGGCGTGCCGGTCTGCGAGGACATCTGGACCCCCGACGTGGTCGAGTGCCTGCAGGAGACGGGGGCCGAGCTGCTGCTGGTGCCGAACGGCAGCCCCTACGAGGCCGGCAAGGCCGACCAGCGGCTGCAGATCGTGCTCAACCGGGTGACCGAGAGCGGCCTGGCCCTGGCCTATCTCAACCAGGTCGGCGGCCAGGACGAGCTGGTGTTCGACGGCGCCTCCTTCGTCATCGGCCGGAACGGGGCGCTGCGCCGCCAGCTGGCCTCCTTCCGCGAGCATGTCGCGATCACCGAATGGGTCCGCGGCGAGGATGGCTGGGACTGCGTCGAGGGCGAGCGCATCGCCCCGCCGGACGGCGTCGAGGCGATCTACGGCGCGATGGTGCTCGGCCTCAGAGATTACGTGAACAAGAACCGATTTCCTGGTGTTCTGATTGGACTTTCCGGCGGCATAGACTCTGCGATCTCGGCCGCGGTGGCAGTCGACGCGCTGGGCGCCGACCGGGTCCATTGCGTCATGCTGCCCTCGCCCTACACCAGCCGCGACAGCCTGGAGGATGCGGCGGAATGCGCCCAGGCGCTGGGCACCCGGCTGGACAGTATCTCGATCGAGCCGGCGATGCAGGCCTTCGGCACCATGCTGGCGCCGCTGTTCGAGGGCACGACGCCCGACATCACCGAGGAGAACCTCCAGTCGCGCGCCCGCGGCGTCACCCTGATGGCGCTGTCGAACAAGTTCGGCAAGATGGTGCTGACCACCGGCAACAAATCCGAGATGTCCGTGGGTTACGCCACGTTGTACGGCGACATGTGCGGCGGCTATTCGGTCTTGAAGGACGTCTACAAGACCACGGTCTACGAGCTGTCGCGCTGGCGCAACCAGGTCCATCCGGAGGGCGTCCTGGGCCCGGCCGGGCGGGTGATCCCGGAGCGGATCATCACCAAGGCGCCGACGGCCGAGCTGAAGCCGAACCAGACCGACCAGGACAGCCTGCCGCCCTATGACGCGCTGGACGACATCCTGAACTGCCTGGTGGAGGAGGAGAAGAGCGTCGACGAGATCGTCGCCCGCGGCCACGACCGGGCCACGGTGGCGCGGGTGTGGCGGCTGCTCGACCGCGCCGAATACAAGCGCCGCCAGGCCCCGCCGGGGGTGAAGCTGACCCGCCGCAACTTCGGCCGCGACCGCCGCTACCCGATCACCAACTCGACGCTGAGCCTGATCTGATGTCCGACCACGCACCGTCGGCGCTTCCCGAGATACCCGGCGGCGCCGCGCTGATCGAATGGTACGGGTTCGTCCCGAATTTCCACGATGGCTTCGTGCTGTCGGTAAAGCTGGCCAGTGACGGGCCGGGCGAGATCCGTATCCATACGTGGCGGATGACCGATCGGACGGATGAGAAGGGGTATTTCATCCTCGATAGGCATGCCATCGTGATCTTCGCGCTTGAAGGTGTGACCGATATAAATCTTAGCGAATTCAATGAGATCGGATGCATTTCTGAACTGGGGGTCTTCAGAGGAAGAGACTGCTTTGAGATCCGATGGGACGGCGCCGGAGTTCTCGGAGTCGAGGGCAGCATTCGGGCGCGCCGGATCAGCGTATCGTTTGTCCCCGGCAAGCCGGCAAAAAGTGGCGCGCCCTGGGCCGAGGTCGGGACAAACAACTGATGGCCGTGGCGGCCGGCTGACTCCCGGCAGCTGCGAAAAACCACCGCTCCCCGTCACATCGTCGCGTGCCGTCTCGTCTTGGGGATGAGGCGCTGCCCATCCGGCCGTCCGGGCCGGGTGCCGGCGCTGTCGATCCGAAAGGCACGATCATGAAGCGCTTCTTCGCCGCCCTGGCCGTCGCGACCCTCTGCGCCGGCGCGGCCTCGGCCGATGACAACGCGGCCAAGGTGACCCTGGTCTACGAGCACGCCCTGCCGAACGTCCCCGGCAAGAGCCTCCGCGGCGTGCTGGTGGAATACGCGCCGGGCGGCTCCTCGCCGGCGCACACCCATCCCAGCTCCGCCTTCATCTACGCCACCGTGCTGGAGGGGGCGATCCGCAGCCAGGTCAATGACGGGCCGGTGGTCACCTACAAGGCCGGGGAGAACTTCTCCGAGATGCCGGGCGACCGCCACGCCGTCAGCGCCAATGCCAGCACGACCGAGCCCGCCAAGCTGCTCGCCGTCTTCGTCGTCGACACCAATGAGACGGTGCTGACCTCCCCCGTCCACAAGTGACCCGGGCGCCGCGGGCCGGCAGCGCCCGGCCCACGGCGTGGGCCGCGTGCCGGCTCAACGCCCTCAGCCTCGCCAACCGTCATCGCGAGCCCCGCAGAGGCGCAGCGATCCGGAATCGCGCCGCTCGCATCGGCCGGATGTGTTGTTCACGCAATGTTCATTGCGCGGCCGCTTGCGACTCGTTCATGATAGGTTCCATGAAAAGAGGTGCAGACTCCGATCTCGACGTCCAGGCCCAATGCCGCAGCCTCGCGCTGCAGCAGATCGGCATGCTCACGCGCATCGCCGAGATCGGCATGAGGCTGGTCGAGGCGACGGGCGCCAAGGCCATCGCCCAGGCCGAGCGGCCCGAGGCCGAACGGCCCGAGGCCGAGCAGCCCGACACTGAAGCGCCCCGGGCCGATGCCCCGGCGTCCGTGGACCACGGCCTCGCCTTCGCCCGCCATGCCCAGACGGTGCAGCGCGCCCTGGCGCTGCGGGCCCGCACGGCCGACAGCCTGTGCACCCGCGACAAGGCCGACCGCAAGGCCCGCCGCGCCCGCCAGCGCGACCATGTCACCGAGGCCCTCTTCGCCCTGATCTGGGATGCCGCCAGGCCGACTGGGGATCTCGAGGAGGCCGAATTCCGCATCACCGAGATGCGTGACCAGCTCGACGAGCTCTACGATGACGAGGAGGACCGGGTCGAGGACCGGCCGGTCGGGTCGGTCATCGCCGGCCTGGCCTGCGGCCTTCGCCTGTCCGAGCAATGGCACCGCCGGGCCACCGACTGGTCGGACCTGGCCTATCCGCCGCCGCCGGCCGGCACCCCGGCCGGGATCCGCGAGCGGCGCCGGGCCCGGCTGCACGAGCTGATGCAGCACACGCTCGACGGCATCGTCGTCGGCCAGGCCGCCCTCCGGGCCGCGCTGGAGGCCCGGCTCAAGGAGCCCGACGTCGAAGCACTGATCGACGCCGAGCCACCGATGCGGGCCGCCCGTCGCCTCTGCGCCTCGCTCGGCATCGACTTCGACGCCGCCTACCGGGAGCCGAAGCAGCCCGACACCGGGTGACCGGTTGTGGGTTGGTCCGGACAGGCCGGAACCGCCCCCTCACTCGAAATCGCTGCGCGATATCGACCTCTCCCCTGGGGAGAGGTGCAGGGCCGGCGTGCTCCATTTCCCTCTCCTCGGGAGAGGGAGGGACCCGTCGCGTTGGCGACGGGAGGGTGAGGGGGCGGCCCGGTGCCGAAAATGATGCGTCCGCCCGATGCCCCCGGCGCAGCCCAGGGAATCCGCCGCGGCCACCGTGGCGCCGCAGGCGGATGGCATGACATCGGCAACATCCCATCCGCGTCCCTTCCTGGACAGCGGTCGCCCGGGCGCGCTACAAGCGTCGGCTCGGCCGTCGGGTTCTCCGGGGTCGCACCACCAAAGACGCCCAGGCCGACCATCCGCGATGCAGACCGTCAACGACATCCGCTCGACCTTCCTCGACTTCTTCGGCGAGAACGGCCACGAGGTGGTGCCGTCCAGCCCGCTGGTGCCGCGGAACGACCCGACGCTGCTGTTCACCAATGCCGGCATGGTGCAGTTCAAGAACGTCTTCACCGGCATGGAGACGCGGCCCTACCAGCGCGCCACCACCTCGCAGAAATGCGTCCGCGCCGGCGGCAAGCACAACGATCTCGAAAATGTCGGCTACACCGCCCGGCACCACACCTTCTTCGAGATGTTGGGGAATTTCTCGTTCGGCGACTATTTCAAGGACCGGGCGATCGAGCTGGCCTGGACCCTGATCACCAAGGAATACGGCCTGCCCAAGGACAAGCTGCTGGTCACGGTGTACCACACCGATGACGAGGCGGCCGGGCTGTGGCGCCGGATCGCCGGGCTGCCGGACGACCGCATCATCCGGATCCCGACCTCGGACAATTTCTGGGCGATGGGCGACACCGGCCCGTGCGGCCCGTGCTCGGAGATCTTCTTCGACCATGGCCCCGGCATCGCCGGCGGCCCGCCGGGAAGCCCGGACGAGGACGGCGACAGGTTCATCGAGATCTGGAACCTCGTCTTCATGCAGTACGAGCAGGTCACCAGGGAGACGCGGGTCGACCTGCCGCGGCCGTCGATCGACACCGGCATGGGGCTGGAGCGCGTCGCCGCGGTGCTGCAGGGCAAGCACGACAATTACGACATCGACCTGATGCGGGCCCTGATCGAGGCCTCGGCCGATGCCACCAACACCGACCCCGACGGCCCGCACAAGGTCAGCCACCGGGTCATCGCCGACCATCTGCGCGCCACGTCGTTCCTGATGGCCGACGGCGTCATGCCGTCGAATGAAGGTCGCGGCTACGTGCTGCGCCGGATCATGCGCCGGGCCATGCGCCACGCCCATCTGATCGGCGCGCGCGACCCGGTGATGTACCGGCTGGTGCCGGCGCTGGTGCGCCAGATGGGCGCCGCCTATCCCGAGCTGGTGCGGGCCGAGGCGCTGATCACCGAGACGCTGAAGCTGGAGGAATCCCGCTTCAAGCAGACCCTCGACCGCGGCCTGCGCCTGCTCGAGGACGAGACCGGCCGGCTCGGCTCCGGCCAGGCCCTGCCGGGCGAGGTGGCGTTCAAGCTTTACGACACCTACGGCTTCCCGCTCGACCTGACCCAGGACGTGCTGCGCGGCCAGGGCCGCACGGTCGACACCGCCGGCTTCGACACGGCAATGGGGCGGCAGCGCGCCGAGGCCCGGAAGAACTGGGCCGGCTCCGGCGAGGCGGCCACCGGCGCCTTGTGGTTCGAGTTGAAGGAAAAGCTCGAACCCACTGAATTCCTTGGCTATGACACCGAGGTGGCCGAGGGCGTCGTCACCGCTTTGATCGTTGACGGCCAGATCGTCGACCAGGCCGGGCCGGGCGCCGAGGTGGTGGTCCTGGTCAACCAGACCCCGTTCTACGCCGAGAGCGGCGGCCAGATGGGTGACGCCGGCACGGTCACGCTGGCCGGGGGCACCGGCGGCGTCACCGTGGCGGTGTGCGACACCCAGAAGCAGGCCGGCGTGCTGTGGGCCCATATCGGCACGGTCCAGGCCGGCACGCTGAAGCTCGGCGACGCGGTCGAGCTCAAGGTCGACCATGGCCGCCGCGGCGCCATCCGGGCCAATCATTCGGCCACCCATCTGCTGCACGCGGCGCTGCGCCGCCGGCTGGGCGAGCATGTCACCCAGAAGGGCTCACTGGTGGCGCCGGAGCGGCTGCGCTTCGACGTCAGCCAGCCGCGGCCGCTGACGCCCGAGGACATCGCCGCGGTCGAGGCCGAGGTCAATGCCCGGATCCGCGAGAACGCCGAGGTCACCACCCGTCTGATGACGCCGGAGGACGCGATCGCCGCCGGCGCCATGGCGCTGTTCGGCGAGAAATACGGCGACACGGTGCGCGTCGTCGGCATGGGCCAGGACGGCAACAGGGTCTATTCGCAGGAGCTGTGCGGCGGCACCCATGTCGGCCGCACCGGCGACATCGGCGCCTTCAGGCTGGTCTCGGAAGGGGCGGTCGCCGCCGGCATCCGCCGGATCGAGGCGGTGACCGGCGAAGGCGCGGTGTCCTATGCCGCCCACCGCGACACGCTGCTGGCCGATGCCGCCGCGGCGCTGAAGGTGACGCCGGACGAGCTGCCGGCGCGCCTGTCCGCCCTGGTCGAGGAGCGGCGGCGGCTCGAGCGCGAGGTCTCCGACCTGCGGCGCAAGCTGGCGACCGCGGGCAGCGGCGGGGCCGCGCCCGAGGTCAAGGACATCGGCGGGGTCAAGTTCACCGGCCGGATCGTCGACGACCTGCCGGCGCGCGAGCTGAAGCCGATGGCCGACGCGCTGAAGCAGCAGCTCGGCTCCGGCGTGGTCGCGCTGGTCGGCCGGGCCGAGGGCAAGCTGTCGGTCTGCATCGGCGTGACCGAGGATCTGACCGGGCGGTTCGACGCCGTGGCGCTGGTGCGCGCCGCGGCCGAGGCGGCCGGCGGCAAGGGCGGTGGGGGTCGCCCGGACATGGCGCAGGCGGGAGGGCCGGATGCGGCCCGTGCCGACCAGGCACTGGCAGCGGTCGAGGCGGCACTCGCCGCCTGACCGGAGGGGCTTGAAAGGATCTGTCGCGGCTGTCCCGGATGTGGTAGCGTCCGTGGACGGGGCCGCAATATATGGTACGCGCATCTTGTGCGCGTGATCTTGGGAGAAGCGGATGTCTTGGACCGAAGAAAGGGTGGCGCAGCTGCGCCAGCTCTGGGGAAACGGGAAGAGTGCCAGCGAGATCGCCGAGATCCTGGGGGGCGTCTCTCGCAACGCGGTGATCGGCAAGGCGCATCGGCTGGAGCTGTCCGGCCGGCCGTCGCCGATCAAGCGCAAGGACGGCGAGGACGAGGAGGAGGGCGTCGCCACCACCACCGTCGCCGCCGAGGCCCCGCCGGCGGTGGAGAAGGTGCCGGCCAAGCCGGTGCCGGAGCGCAAATCGGGCGGCGCCACCATCCTCAACCTGACCGAGCGGATGTGCAAATGGCCGATCGGCGATCCGCGCGACAAGGACTTCCATTTCTGCGGCAAGGCGGCCCATGGCAACCTGCCGTACTGCGCCGAGCATGCGCAGATCGCCTACCAGCCGCCGGGCAAGCGGCGGGACGATGACCGCACCATCCTGCGGGCGTGATCGATAAAAAGCTGACGATTTTCCTCGCGGATCGGCCGAACTTTCGGCCATACTCCCCCGGATTTGAGGGGGTCGTTTATGACGCGAGGCATTTTATCCTGCGCCGCCGGGCTGTTCATCCTGGCGGCGTTTTGCTTGCCGGCGCAGGCGGAACCGTCGGTGATAGCCTTTGTCTCGGGACCGTTCGCCGGGGCGACCGCCCAGGAGGTCGAGCGCCAGGAAGACAGCCAGCGCGCGACGGAGGGAATTGAAGCCTCGGAAGCCGTCGTGTTCCGTGCCCGCGACATGATCGCCCGGGTCAGATGGTGGCGGTGGAACGGCTACTACAGCTGGTGGGACGCCACGTTGAACGAGCAGACCGCCAAGCTCCAGAACAGGTTCAAGGCCACGGGGATTGCGGTCACCGGCAACGATCGGATCGCGATCAAGGGGTTTGACGGTCAGGCCCAAAGCCTCGACCTCACCGGCACGCCCCAGCGATGCGGCGTCTTCAAGCTCCGGCGCGGCGAGGACCACATCGTCGGTGTCGCCTGCCGGTGGGACGGCCAGCCGATGCCGGTCTCGGCACTCGTCCGGGGTCTCTCGGTCGACGGCGTGATCGGGCCCTGAAAGGAGCCAGACGGGCGGAGCCGCAGGCCCGGGCGGCCCGCACCGGTTCAATCACGGGTGGAGGGGGAGCATGTTCAATCGAGCGATGCGGTGTGCCGCGGGCGTGATCGCCGCGGCCGTATTTTCGTGGCCGGCTCTGGCCGAGGAGTCTCCGATCAGCTTCGTGTCCGGGCCGCTGCAGGGGGCCGTGGCGGAGAATATCAGGCACAAGGAACAGTCGCTGGCGCATTCGGCCTTCGGCGCGGTGAAGACCGACTCGGCTGTGTTCAAATCCGGCCCGATGCTGGCCTGGGTCAACTGGTCGCGCCTGGGCGGCCACTACCGCTGGCAGGACGACAACATGGTCGCGAAGCTGTCGGACGACGTGAAGGAGAACTTCGAGGCCACCGGCTTCACCATCCTGGAGAGCGATCGGACCACGGTGAACGGCTATCTCGCCCAATACCGCAAGATCAGCCTGATCGGCATCGACCGCCGCTGCGGCGTCTTCGCGCTGACGCGCCTGACCCATCTGATCCAGGGCTTCGCCTGCGCCCCGGCCGCCCGCGCCTTCACGGTCCGGGACGTCATGGCGGGCATCTCGATCGACGGCGTGATCGGGCCCTGAGCGACCGGTTCAAGACGACAGCGGGCGGAGTCGCCCGATCATGCGGAGGGGGAGCATGTTCAATCGAGTGATGCGGTGTGCGGCGTGGCTGCTCGTTCTCGTGGCGGCGTCCGGGCCCGCCCGGGCCGAGGAGTCGCCGATCGGCTTCGTCTCGGGGCCGTTGGCCGGCGTTGCCGCCGAGAACACGAAGCACATCGAGGAGCAGGCGGCCGACGGAGGCGGAATCGTCCGGGTGGATACGGCGACCTTCTCGACCCGGGAGCTGCTCGCCTATGTCGACTGGTCGCGGCTGCCCGGGGGCTATACCTGGCGCGACACCGACCGCCTGCCCAGCCTCTCCGAGATGGCTCAGCGCGTGTTCAAGGCGAGCGGGTTCACCGTGCTGCGCGGCGACCAGACGAGCCTGAACGGGTATCGCGTGCGGTACCGGATGATCAGCCTGACCGGGGCCGGCGAGCGCTGCGGCGTCTTCGACCTGCAGCGCCGCAGCCACCTGATCCAGGGCGTGGTCTGCGCGGCCTCCGGCGAGGCGCCGCTGATGGCGGTGCTGCAGGGGCTGTCGATCGACAACGTGATCGGCCCCTGAACGCAGAAAGGCCGGCGCGAGCCGGCCTCTCGTCGCTCTGGCTGGGCCCGGGGCGTCAGGCCATCGAGGCCTGCAGGTTCTGGTCCAGCTTGTCCAGGAACTGCTCGGTGGTCATCCAGGGCTGGTCCGGCCCGATCAGGATGGCCAGGTCCTTGGTCATGTGGCCGGCCTCGACCGTCTCGACGCAGACCTTCTCCAGCGTCTCGGCGAAGCGCAGCAGCTCCGGCGTCTCGTCGAACCGGGCGCGGTAGGCCAGGCCCTGGGTCCAGGCGAAGATCGACGCGATCGGGTTGGTCGAGGTGGCGCGGCCCTTCTGGTGCTCGCGGTAGTGGCGGGTCACCGTGCCGTGCGCCGCCTCGGCCTCCACCGTCTTGCCGTCGGGGGTCAGCAGCACCGAGGTCATCAGGCCGAGCGAGCCGAAGCCCTGGGCCACCGAGTCCGACTGCACGTCGCCGTCGTAGTTCTTGCAGGCCCAGACGAAGCCGCCCTCCCACTTCATGGCCGAGGCGACCATGTCGTCGATCAGCCGGTGCTCATAGATCAGGCCGGCCTTCTGGAAGCGGTCCTTGAACTCGGCCTCGTAGACCTCCTCGAAGATGTCCTTGAAGCGGCCGTCATAGCCCTTGAGGATGGTGTTCTTGGTCGACAGGTACACCGGCATCTGGCGCAGCAGGCCGTAGTTCAGCGACGACTGGGCGAAGCCGCGGATCGACTCGTCCAGGTTGTACATGCTCAGCGCGACGCCGGCGCCCGGGAACTTGAAGACCTCCAGCTCGGTCGGCTGGCTGCCGTCGGCCGGGGTGAAGGTCATGGTCAGGGTGCCGGGGCCCGGCACCTTCAGGTCGGTGGCGCGGTACTGGTCGCCGAAGGCGTGGCGGCCGACGATGATCGGCTTGCGCCAGCCGGGCACCAGGCGCGGCACGTTGCGGCAGATGATCGGCTCGCGGAAGATGGTGCCGCCGACGATGTTGCGGATCGTCCCGTTCGGCGACTTCCACATCTTCTTGAGGTTGAACTCCTTCACCCGCGCCTCGTCCGGGGTGATGGTGGCGCATTTCACGCCGACACCGTACTTCTTGATCGCCTCGGCCGCGTCGATCGTCACCTGGTCGTCGGTCTGGTCGCGATACTCGACCCCGAGGTCGTAGTAGCGAAGATCGATGTCGAGATACGGCAGGATCAGCTTGTCCTTGATGAACTGCCAGATGATGCGCGTCATCTCGTCGCCGTCGAGCTCGACGACCGGGGTCTTGACCTTGATCTTGGCCATGTCGGGATCTTTCCGCTTCGGACAGGAATGGTCGGGCTTATAGCACCCGGCCGCGGGGGGCGAAAGGCGCGGGGCTACACCGATTTGTCGCTGGCGCGGGCGGCGATCGGGTGCGGCACGGCGATGGCGCCGAACACCTCCTCGACCGTCTCGACCACCTGGAACAGGTCGCGGTTCTCCGGCCGGCAGAAGCCCTGGGCGACCATGTGGTCGACCAGGCGCAGGAACGGGCGCCAATAGCCGTCGATGTCGACGAAGACGACCGGCTTCTCGTGCAGCTTGAGCTGCCGCCAGGTCAGCATCTCGAAGGCCTCGTCCAGCGTGCCCAGGCCGCCGGGCAGCACGACGAAGGCGTCGGACCGGTCGAACATCATCCGCTTGCGGGTGTGCATGCTGTCGACGACATGCAGCTCGGTCAGGCCGGTGTGCTCGACCTCCAGCGCCTGGATGTGCTCCGGGATGATGCCGACGACCTGCGCGCCGGCGCCGAGCGCGGCGTCGGCGACGATGCCCATCAGCCCGACCCGGCCGCCGCCATAGACCAGTTGCAGGCCGCGGGCGGCGATCAGGCCGCCGAGGGTGGCGGCCGCGGATCTGTAGCGCTCGTCGACCCGGGAGGCGGAGCCGCAATAGACGCAGAGGGAACGAAGTTCGGCCATGATCGCACGGATGTGGTCGGGTCGGGGGCCGGCGGCGCCGGCGCGCGACATTAGGTAGGGATCGCCGCCGGGGCAAGTTTCGATGCGGCCGGAGCAGCGGTTTGTTGCGAGTCGATGACTGCGCGGATAACGTGGCGCGAATTATATCGGGGCGGTTCCTGCATTGAAGAAACTCCTGCTGATCGGCGGCGTCGCGGTCGCTGTGCTCGCGGCCATTCTCGCCGTGGTCGAATACACCGGGCAGCCCCGCCGGGATGCGACGCCGCCGAGCGTGGCGCCGGCCCCTGCCGCCGCTCCGGCCACTCCTCCGCCCGCGGCCGCCGTGCCGAAGCCGGCGGCGGTGCCGGCCCCTGCGCCCGTGGCGGCGCCTGCGGCCCCCGTCGCGCCGCCGTCGCCGCGGGTCCTGGGGAGCGGGTTCGACGAGCCTCCCCAGATTGGCGGTGCGCCGTCCGCGATCGCTTTGGCACCGGCCCAGCCGCCGCCGGCTCCCGCCCAGCCTCAGGCTTCGGACCAGCCGCCACAGGCGCCGGCCCAGCCGCAGGCATCGGACCAGCCGCCGCCTCCGGCCCAGCCACAGGCATCGGTCCAGCCGCCGACGGTTCCGGCCCAGCCACAGGCCCCGGTCCAGCCGCCGCCGGTTCCGGCCCAGCCACAGACCTCGGTCCAGCCGCCGCCGGCTCCGGCCCAGCCGCAGGCATCGGTCCAGCCGCCGCCGGCTCCGACCCAGCCAACTCCCCAAGCGGCGGGACCGGCCACCCCCGCCGCGCTGAGCTTCGACGCGATCCGGGTGAATTCGGACGGCGGCGTCACCATCGCCGGGCGCGGACCGGCCGGGGCCCGCATCCTGCTGATGGACGGCGACCGGCAGATCGGTTCGGTCCAGGCCGACAGCTCCGGCGGCTGGATCTTCGTCTCCGACGCGCCGATCGCGGCCGGCGACCACCAGCTGTCGCTGCGCCTGGCCGACGGCAGCGCCGCCTCCGGCGAGGTCGCCACGGTGGTGGTGCCGGAGCGCGGCCGCGACATCGCCGGACGGCCGGCGGCCGGCAGCGGCAGCAGCCCCCTGGTGCTGCTGACGCCGCAGCAGGGGGCCTCCACCGTGCTGCAGGCACCGCCGGCGACCTCATCCGGGCCGACCCCGGCGGCACCGGGCGGGACCGGGGGATCGCTGTCGATCAACGTCATCGACTATGGCGAGGGCGGCACCGTCTTCGTCAGCGGCCGGGGCCGGGCCGGCGCGACGATCAGGCTCTATCTCGACAACCGGCCGATCGGCGAAGGCGGGGCCGATCCGGGCGGGCGGTTCCGCATCCGGGCCGAGGGGGTGATCGAGCCCGGCGTCTACCGGCTGCGGGCCGATCAGCTCGATGCCGCCGGCAAGGTGACGGCGCGGGCCGAGACCCCGTTCCAGCGGGCGGCGCCGGCGGAGGTCGCGGTGGCCGAGGGGCGGGTCGTGGTCCAGCCCGGCAACAGCCTGTGGCGGATCGCCCGCCGGCTCTATGGCGAGGGGCCGCGCTACACCGTGATCTACCAGGCCAACCAGCAGCAGATCCGCGACCCCGACCTGATCTATCCCGGGCAGATCTTCACGGTCCCGCCCGCCGCGGCGACGGCCGGTCCTGGCTGACCACGAAAATCCGCCCGGCGTGACGTACGTCACAGCAGGGGGATGGGGGCGGGGCTACAGTGAAGACAGCTCGATAGCGTCTCCCGCTCGAGCAGCCTCCCTGTTCACCTCACAGGCCCTGGTTTTCCGGGGCCTTTTCTTTTGTCGGTCAGGCCAGCAGCGCCGCCATCACCTGCCGGTAGCGTGTCGCCACCGCGGCCTCGTCGGCGTGGCGGCCGTCGCGCACCCGCCAGCGGCCGCCGGCCATGACGTGGCGGATCGGGGAGTCGTTGCCGGCGAAGACGAAGCTGTCGAGCAACGTGTCGCCCTTGCGGCCGATCAGCGCCGGATGGTTGCGGTCCAGCACCACCAGATCGGCCCGGGCGCCGGCCTCGATCCGGCCGGTGGCGCGGCCGACCGCGCGGGCGCCGCCGTCGATCGCGGCCTGGAACAGCGTGGCGCCGACCGAGGGCCGGCCCGGCCCGCCGGCGACGCCGCGCTTCCGGTGCGACAGGCGCTGGCCGTATTCCAGCCAGCGCAACTCCTCGATCACCCCGACCGAGATATGGCTGTCCGAGCCGATGCCGAGCGCGCCGCCGGCCGCGAGATAGCGGGCGAGGGGGAACAGCCCGTCGCCGAGATTGGCCTCGGTGGTCGGGCACAGCCCGGCGACCGCGCCGCTGGCCGCCAGGCCGGCGGTCTCCGCCTCGATCAGATGGGTGGCATGGATCAGGCACCAGCGGTTATCGACCGGGGCGTGGCCGAGCAGCCATTCGACCGGCCGGGCGCCGCTCCAGGCCAGGCACTGCTCGACCTCCTTGACCTGCTCGGCGATGTGGATGTGGATCGGCGCCGCCGGATCGGCTGCCTGCATCCCTTCGACCGTCGCCGCCAGCATCTCGGGCGGCACCGCGCGCAGGGAGTGCGGCGCGACGCCGATGCGCACATCCGGGTCGCCGGCATGGTCGGCCCGCAGCCGGCCGATGATGTCGAGAATGCCGTCGACGTCGTTCAGGAAGCGGCGCTGCCCGTCGCCCGCCTGCTGCCCGCCGAAGCCGCCGGTGTTGTACAGCACCGGCAGATGGGCGATGCCGAGGCCGGTCGCCTTGGCTGCCGCGATCACCCGGCGCGACAACTCGGCCCGGTCGGCATAGGGGGCACCGTCCGGCTGGTGGTGCAGGTAGTGGAACTCGGCGACGCAGGTGTAGCCGGCCTTCAGCATCTCGACATAGAGCTGGGCCGCGATCGCCTCGACCTGGTCCGGGTCAAGCACGCGGACGAAGCGGTACATCTGCTCGCGCCAGCTCCAGAAATCATCGCCCGGGCCCGCGGTGGTCTCGGCCAGCCCGGCCATGGCGCGCTGGAAGGCGTGGCTGTGCAGATTGGCCATGCCGGGCAGCACGATGCCGGCGATCGGCTCCGCACCACCGCGCTCGGCCCCGGCCGCGGCATGGAGGATGTTGCCGCGGGTGTCGACCTCGATCAGGACACTGTCGGCCCAGCCATCGGCCAGAAGGGCGGTCTCGGCGAAATGGCGCGTGGTCACGATGATCCCTTCTTCCGTCCTTGCAGCCGTTCGGTCAGGTCCGACGGCGCGACATAGGCCTTGCCGCGCCCGACCTGGCGCTTGCGCAGCAGGTCGGCCGCTAGCAGATCCTCCAAGTCGGCACGCGCCGTGTGATAGCTGACGCGATGCTTGTTCTTGTGCCCGTCGACGGTGATTTGAGTCCCCGGTGAGCGGGCGCCCGTCTTGAGGATGTCGAGCTGGCGGTGGTTGAAGCGGCCCTCATAGGCGGTTCCGTCGAGCCAGGTCTCGACCAGTTCGATCTCCCGCGCCTTGCGGGCGAGATAGTTCTGCAGCCCTTCCATGGCGAGCCGCACCACCTTGGTCTGGTTGAGCAGGAAATAGGTCAGGTCGTTCTCGTCCAGCTCGCTGTTGAGATAGGCCTTGGCGTATTGCACCGGCGAGCGGCGAATGATGCCCGAGATCGAGATGAACTCCATCAGCCAGTATTTCTGCCGCAGCATCGACCAGTAGAACAGCGCTCGCGCGGTCCGGCCGTTGCCGTCCACGAAAGGGTGATCGTAGCCGATCATGAAGTGCAGGACGATTGCGCGGACGACCGGATGAAGGAACTGATCCGGTGGCGGGTTCAAATCGTTGGCGAAGGTACAGAGGGTCTCAAGCCGCGATGGAAGCGTTCCGGCGTCTGGCGGGACGTGAAGAAGTTCGCCGTCACGCGGATCTTCAACGACGACTCGATCACTACCTCTTCTTAACCGGCCCGCCATCGCCGGGTCGTCCAGAGTGCCTTCGGTGACTATGCGATGAAGCTCGAAAATGATCGCTGGTGTAAGTGGTTGGCCAGCTTGTTCGCGAATGAACTGCATCGCGTGATAGTTGTTGAGGACCATGAGCTCGCCGCTGCTGCGAGGGGCGCGTTGGTCCCTGATCATTTCTCTCGCGGCCTGTCGTGTGGTCGCCGCACCCTCAAGGACGGAACTGCTGAATGCCTCCTCAATCAAGGAGGTCATAATATACCGGTCGCGTTGTGCGCCAGTGGCCGCGGGCGTCTCTGTAAGAATCTGCCCGCCGGCTTGAGTATCGATCCAGTGCAGCACGGATCTGAGGATCGGCGGTTCGCAGAATGAGAAGGCTTCGCCGGCCTTGTCGAGAAAGGGTAGCAACGTGCTGCCGTTCTGTCGTGCCCAACGCATTCCAAACCACCATTGATTGGTGGATAGGCCGTCGGGTGGCGTACGGAAGCGAACCTCATCCCATGACAGGTAGTGGCCGTCTGGCGATACCATGCCGATATTGGATGGGAAATCCGATGACTCTTTCGCCAAACTATCGAAAAGTTCGGCGGGAGAAGGCGGTGGAGCGACTCGCATGATGAATGTTTTATAGCAAAACTAAAATTATAAAACATCCATAAAGCTCTATGCCTGCTCGACGCATTGCTGAAGTTTAACGACTGTCCAATGTGATTGAAGTCCGGATCCGGAGAGGCAAGAGATATGTGGGATCGGCTGTGGATCAATGCGCGGCTGGCGACCATGGAGGGCGAGGGCTACGGCGCCATTCCCGAGGGCGCGATCGCGACCGAGGGCGGCCGCATCGCCTGGGTCGGGCGGCAGGCGGATCTGCCCGGCGCGCCCGATCGTCTGGCCGCCATCGTGGAGGACGCGGCCGGCGCCTGGGTCACGCCCGGGTTGATCGACTGCCACACCCATCTCGTCCATGGCGGCGACCGCGCCCGCGAATTCGCGATGCGGCTGCACGGCGCCAGCTATGAGGAGATCGCCCGCGCCGGCGGCGGCATCGTCTCGACCGTCGCCGCCACCCGCGCCGCCGGCGAGGATGAACTGCTGGCCTCGGCCCGGAAGCGGCTCGACGCGCTGGCGGCCGAGGGTGTCACCACCGTCGAGATCAAGTCCGGCTATGGCCTCGACCTCGCGACCGAGGCCAAGATGCTGCGCGTCGCCGGCCGGCTGGGGCAGGAGAGCGGCCTGCGGGTGCGGCGCAGCTTCCTCGGCGCCCATGCCGTGCCGCCGGAGGATCGCGGCCAGCCCGACCGCTATCTCGACCGGGTGGTCGAGGAGATGCTGCCGGCGATCGCCCGGGACGGTCTCGCCGACGCGGTCGACGCCTTCGGTGAAAAGATCGCCTTCTCGCCGGCCCAGGTCGAGCGCGTGTTCCGCGCGGCACGGGATCGCGGCCTGCCGGTCAAGCTGCATGCCGACCAGCTGTCCGACCAGGACGGCGCCGCGCTGGCGGCGCGGTTCGGGGCGCTGTCGGCCGACCATCTCGAATACACCAGCGAGTCGGGGGCGAAGGAGATGGGGCGGGCCGGCACCGTCGCGGTGCTGCTGCCCGGCGCCTACTATTTCCTGCGCGAAACCCAGCTGCCGCCGGTGGGGGCGTTCCGGCGGCACGGCGTGCCGATGGCGCTGGCCACCGACAACAACCCCGGCACCTCGCCGGCGACCTCGCTGCTGCTGATGCTGAACATGGGCTGCACCCTGTTCCGCCTGACGCCGGAGGAGGCGCTGGCCGGCGTCACCCGCAACGCCGCGCGGGCGCTGGGCCTGGCCGAGGAATGCGGCCGGCTGGTCCCCGGGCTCGCGGCCGACCTCGTGTTCTGGGACGTGGCCGACCCGGCCGAGCTGTCCTACCGCATCGCCTACAACCCGTGCCGTGCCGTGATTCGCGCCGGAAAGCCGGTCTGATACGCGGGTATTCTGCCGAATCGGCGCGGTGTGCTAGAAGCATTGCATCGATTGGCGGGGGAAGCCGGTTGCGTTGGTGAGGGGATTGGGTCGGATCGCGGGGATCGCGACGCTGCTGCTCGGCTTGGCCGCCGCGGCCGGACCGGCGCGGGCGCAGGACAGCTGCACGCCCTACATCCTGGCGATGGAGGGGGCCTTCGGCATTCCCCGCGGCATGCTGCTGGCGATCGCGCAGACCGAATCGGGCGGCAAGGGCGAGCCTTATCCCTGGGCTTTGAATGTCGGCGGCACGTCGCTGTTCCCGAACAGCCTGGCCGCCATGAAGGCGGCGATCGAGGACAACGGCGGCGGCGAAAGCCCCAATATCGACGTTGGCTGCATGCAGATCTCGCTCCGTTACCACAAGCAGACGCTGCCGGACTACACTCTCATCTTCGAGCCGCAATACAATGTGATCTACGGCGCGTATTTCCTGCGGCGATTGTTCAACCGTTACGGCAATTGGCTGCAGGCGATCGCGCATTATCATTCGAGCGATCCGGATCGGCAGTTCGCCTATGCCTGCCGGGTGCTGGAACGGCTGAAGAAAATCCGCGGCCAGGGGGGCGGTCCGATTGAAGCCTGCGTGTCAGGTTGAGGGGACAACGAATTGATTCGGGTTTTCTTTGCCGCCCAGATCGTTCAGAAGATGGAACATTGGGGGCGTTGGCTCGATCAGCGCTGCGATCGGCCATTTGAGAAGATGTCAGAAGCGGGGGACCATGAAGCCTGTGCACAGTGACCGTCGCCGAGACCGAGAGGGCGAGGCGCGTCGACTCCGATGGACCCTTCGCTACGGCATCGGACCGGCCCTCCTGGCCTGCGGCGTCCTGATCCTCACCCCGGTTGCCGGCCATGCCCAGATGAATGCGCTGGTCGACCAGCTGCAGCAGCTCGGCATCAGCCCGTCGCAGCTGCAGCAGCCCGACGGCGTGACGATCCCGAGCGGGCCGCGCGTCCCGTTGACGACCCCAGCCCAGGTCACCGAGCCGACGGTGCTGTCGCCGGGCCTGCCGTCATCGACCGTCTCCGCCGCGCCCGTCTCGCGCATCGAGGCCGACTACCAGCGGCGGCTGAGCGGCGATATCAGCCAGTTCGGCTATGACGTCTTCGGCGGCGGCGCCGTCGCCAGCCAGGTGGTCAGCGGCGCCGTCAGCGAGAACTACGTCGTCGGCATCGGCGACCAGATCGTGGTCACCCTGCGCGGCCAGGTGAACCAGGGCATCAGCGCGACGGTCGACCGCGAGGGCCGGCTGATCCTGCAGGACCTGCCGCCGGTCCCGGCGGCCGGCCGCTCCTTCGGCGACCTGCGCCGCGAGATCGAGACCCGGGTCCGGGAGAACTACGTCAGCACCGAGGCCTATGTGTCGCTCGGCGATGTGCGGGCGATCTCGGTGACCCTGACCGGCGAGGTGATCAAGCCCGGCACCCAGACCCTGACCAGCTTCTCGACCCTGGTCGACGCCCTGACCGCCGGCGGCGGCATCCGGAAAACCGGCTCGCTGCGCACGGTCGCGCTGATCCGGCAGGGCCAGACCAAGGTCATCGACCTCTACGGCTTCCTGATGGGCTACAGCAACGAGGCCGACCTCCTGCTGCAGGACGGCGACCGGATCTCGGTGCCGACGATCGGTCGCACCGTCGGTGTCGGCGGCGACGTGGTCCGGCCGGGCATCTTCGAGATGCCGCCCGACGCCGCCGGCCCGCTCAGCGTCGCCGAGATGCTGGACTATGCCGGCGGGCCGATCCGCCCCTCCGGCAACCGGTTCAACCTGTTGCGGCTCGACCGCAACGGCCAGGACCAGGTCCAGAACCTTTCGGGCCAGACGGCGGTGCCGGTGCAGACCGGCGACATCATCCAGATCACCTTGTCGCAGGATCTGCGCGTCGGCAGCGTCTCGATCACCGGCAACGTCACCGTCGCCGGCGTCCGGCCGTTGAGCAGCGCGCCGACGCTCCGCTCCCTGCTGGCCGATCCGCCGATCCTGGCGGATGACGCCTATCTGCCCTTCGGCGTGATCCAGACCACCGATCCGAACACGCGGATCCGCAAATTCGTGCCGGTCAATCTGGGGGTGGCGTTGCGGGGCGGGGGCAACATCCGCCTGCGCGACCGCGACAGGCTGATCGTGCTGTCGCGCGAGGACATCCGCTATCTCGGCGGGGACGACGTCCAGATGATGCTGGCCGGACGCCAGCCGGGCCAGGCCCGCTCGGCGGCGTCGGACGCGTCCCAGAACGTCCAGGCCCAGAACCAGACGCTGACCTCCGGCCTGCCCGCGGCGGTCGCGGTCAGCGGCAGCTGCCTCGGCTTGCGGTCGCTGGCGGAGGCGGTGCGCAACGATTCGACCGGCCGTTTCCGCAACGCGCGGCAGACCTTCCAGAACACCGAAGCGGCCGGCTCCCTGCAGGTCAACCGCGCCTGCCCGCAGATCTTCGACGACTATCCGGACCTGCTGCCCTTCGTGATCGAGCATGTCGTCGCGCTCGAGGGCCAGGTGCGGGTGCCGGGCAGCTACCCGATCATTCCGGGCACCACGCTCGCCACCGTGCTCGACATCGCCGGCGGCACCACGATCGAGGCCGACCGCCGCGCCATCGAGGTCGGCTACTTCTCCACCCTGTCGCCGTCCAGTCTCAGCGGCTCCTGGCGCTCGGTGCAGAGCCTCGGCGCCACCACCGCGTCGATCAAGCTGAACCCCGGCGACAGCGTCCGCATCCCGCAGAACCCGCAGCTGCGCGAGGACGGGGCGGTTACCCTGGCCGGCGAGTTCACCCATCCCGGCCGCTACGTGATCCGCCGCGGCGAGACGCTGCTGCAGCTGATCCAGAGGTCCGGCGGCTACACCAACCAGGCCTTCACCTATGGCGCGGTGTTCACCCGCGAGGCCGTGCGGCTGCAGCAGCAGCAGGGCTATGAGCGCACCGCCCGCGAGATCCAGGCCGGGTTGCCGCAGCTCATCCAGGAGGCCCAGGGCGACAGCAACAACAGCAGCCCTGCTGCGGCCCTGCCGGCGATCCAGAGCTTGATCGCCGAGCTGAAGAGCATCCCGGCCGCCGGCCGGGTGGTGATCGAGGCCGATCCGACGGTGCTGGCGGCCAAGCCCGAATTCGACTTCACGCTGGAGACGGGCGACCAGCTGTTCGTGCCGAAACGGCCGCTGTTCGTGACCGTCTCGGGCGAGGTGCTCAACCCGGGCACGGTCCAGTACGACGGCAAGCTGACCGCCGACGACTATGTCGAATTCGCCGGCGGCACGACCAAGGCTGCGGATACCGGCCGCGCCTTCGTCGTCATGCCGAACGGCCAGGCGCAGCCGCTCGACCTGTCGTCCTGGAGCTACAGCTCGGTCAGGGTGCCGCCGGGATCGGTCATCATCGTGCCGCGCGACCTGACGCCGTTCGACCTGTACCGGCTGGTGCGGGATGTCGGCTCGATCGTGCAGAGCCTGGCCATCTCCGCCGCTTCGCTGGTGGTGATCAACCGGAACTGATGCCGACCTGCTCGGCGATGAGGGCGGCGCCATCGGCGCCGCCCTTGTCGTTTGCGGGATTGCCGGCATGCGCCGGGCGAGATTGCCCCGGGGACGGGACGCGCTACCCTGACCGGGTCTGGTGGCAACGGAACGGGCTCATGCAGATCGCCGACCTCATCAACTCGATCGCCGATCGCGGCCTCGAGCTCTTTGCCTTCGGCCGCGGCCGGCCCTTGCCCCAGGATCTCGGCGGCATCTGCCACGCGCTGTTGTCCGAGCGAGGAGAAGCCTCCGGCATCGCCCTGGCGCGCGAGCTGGTGGCCCTCTATCGCGGCCTGGACGCGGCCGGGCGCGAGGCGTTCTTCACCCTGCTGGCGCGCGAGTTCGGGCCCGACCACGCGGTGGTCGCCGCCGCCGCCCGGGCCTTCGTCGCCGAGCCCAGCGCGGCCGGCGCGCTGGCCCTGGCCGAGGCGGCCGAGCCGCCGCGGCGGGAGCTGCTGCGCCGCATCAACATGCTGCCCGAGGGCACCGAATTCGTGATCGGGCTGCGCGCCGACGCGCTCGACCTCGCCGACGAGAAGCCGGAGCTGCGGATCGTGGATGCCGACCTGAAGCATGTGCTGACTGACTGGTTCTCCGGCGGCTTCCTGGAGCTGCGCCGGATCACCTGGGAGACGCCGGCGATCATCCTGGAGAAGCTGATCCAGTACGAGGCGGTGCACGCCATCCCGGGCTGGGAGTTCCTGCGCCGGCGCCTGGCCGAGGACCGCCGCTGCTATGCCTTCTTCCACCCGGCGCTGCCGAACGAGCCGGTGATCTTCGTCCAGGTGGCGCTGGTGCGCGGCCTGTCGGGCGAGATCGCGCCGCTGCTCGACCCCGAGGCGCCGGTCGGTGACCCGGCGGCGGCCGACACCGCGATCTTCTATTCGATCACCAACACGCTGAAGGGGCTGCGCGGCATCTCCTTCGGCAGCTTCCTGCTGAAGCAGGTGGTGGCCGACCTGCAGCAGACGCTGCCCAAACTTGCGACCTTCTCGACCCTGTCGCCGATCCCGGGCTTCCGGCGCTGGCTGGAGACCACAGCGCCGGAGCATCAGTTCCCGGCGATCCAGGCGGCGGCCCGGGATCTGCTGTCGGCGCTGGCGGCGGGCGGGATCGATGCGGTCGGCGCGGACAAGGCCTTGAAGCCGGCGCTGACCGGCCTCTGCGCCCGCTACCTCGCCGCCGAGCTGCGGCCGAACGGGCGGCCGATCGATCCGGTGGCGCGCTTCCACCTCGGCAACGGCGCCCGGCTGGAGCGGCTGAACTGGGCCGGCGACACCGCGCCGAAGGGGCTGGAGCAGGGCTGGGGACTTCTGGTCAATTACCTCTATGATCCGGCCGAGCTGGAGCGGAACCACGAGGCCTTCGTCAATGCCGGCAAGGTGGCGACGAGCCGCGCGGTGGCGCGCCAGCTGAAGCCCTATCTCTGATCCGCCGAGCCGAATGACCAATCTCTGCGACGCCCTGTCCGCCCGTTTCCCCGCCGACCGGACCAAGCCGGCGCTCGAACTCGCCGATGGGCGCCGCATCTCCTATGCCGGGCTGGAGGCGGCCAGCGCCCGCCATGCCAACCTGCTGCGGCGGCTGGGCGTGGCGCCGGGCGACCGGGTCATGGTGCAGGTCGACAAGTCGCCGGAGGTGGTGGCGCTGTATCTCGGCTGCCTGCGCGCCGGGGCGGTCTACCTGCCGCTCAACACCGCCTACACCAAGGGCGAGGTCGCCTATTTCGCCGGCGACGCCGAGCCGGCGCTGGCGGTGTGCCAGCCGGCGCGGCTGGGCGAGATCGAGGCGGTGGCCCGGCCCGCCGGCGCCAAGGCGGTGCTGACGCTGGGACCGGCCGGGGAGGGGACCCTGGCCGAGGCCGCGGCGGGAGAGGCGGACAGCTTCGAGACGCTGCCGCGCGGGCCGGACGACCTGGCCGCGATCCTCTACACCTCCGGCACCACCGGCCGCTCCAAGGGGGCGATGCTCAGCCACGACAACCTGCTGTCCAACGCCCTGACCCTGCACGACACTTGGGGTTTCCGGCCGGACGACGTGCTGCTGCACGCTTTGCCGATCTTCCACACCCACGGCCTGTTCGTCGCCACCAACTGCGCCCTGCTGGCCGGCGCGACCATGTTGTTCCTGCCCAAATTCGACGGCGCCGAGGTGCTGCGCCTGCTGCCCAAGGCCAGCGTGATGATGGGGGTGCCGACCTTCTACACCCGATTGCTGGAACAGGCCGGCCTCACGGCCGAGGCGTGCGCTCACATGCGGCTGTTCATCTCCGGCTCGGCGCCGCTGCTGACCGACACCTTCGAGCAGTTCCGGGACCGCACCGGCCACACCATCCTCGAGCGCTACGGCATGACCGAGACCAACATGAACACCTCGAACCCGCTCGACGGCGAGCGGCGGGCGGGGACGGTCGGCCTGCCGCTGCCCGGCGTGGCGCTGCGGGTGGTGGGCGAGGACGCCAAGCCGCTGCCGCGGGGCGAGATCGGGGTGATCGAGGTCAAGGGCCCGAATGTGTTCAAGGGCTATTGGCGGATGCCGGAGAAGACCGCGGCCGAGTTCCGGGCCGACGGCTTCTTCATCACCGGCGATGTCGGGGTGGTGGACGACCGCGGCTACGTCTCGATCGTCGGCCGGGCCAAGGACCTGATCATCTCCGGCGGCTTCAACGTCTATCCGAAGGAGGTCGAGAGCCTGATCGACGCCATCCCGGGTGTCGAGGAAGCGGCGGTGATCGGCCTGCCGCACCCGGATTTCGGCGAGGCGGTGGCGGCGGTGGTGAAGATGCGGGCGGGCGCGGCGCCGCTCGATCCCGCCGCGGTCCAGGCGGCGCTGCAGGACCACCTGGCCCGGTTCAAGCAGCCCAAGGCGGTGTTCGTGGTGGCGGAGATCCCGCGCAACGCCATGGGCAAAGTGCAGAAGGCGGCCCTGCGCGAGCAGTACAAGGCGACCTTCGCGCCAGCTTAGCCTTCAGCGGGTCGAACTCCGGCGGAGGTCAGCGGCAGGCGGCCTCGCCGGTCTCGATTTGGAAGCGGCGCGGGCCCGGCATCGGTGGCTGGGTGCTGTCGGCGGGATCGTCGACGATGCGGATGTCGAGCGTGCAGGGGCCGGCCTGGATCCGATAGAGATCCTCGCCCGGCCGCTCGATCCGGTCGATCGGCGTGTCGCGCAGCTTCCGGGCCAGCTCGTTGCTGTCCAGGATCGCCTGGATCTCCCGCAGGCGCTGCCAATAGGGCGGCAGCGCCGCCTGCGCTTCGGTCGCGGCGGTGAGGAGCAGCAGCGCCGTCATGGCGGCGGCCGCGATACGATGACCGGGGCCGGGAGGAGATGGGGTCATGTTGCGTCTCCTCGTCGGCCCCCCGGGTCAGGCGCCGACGTTCGGGATGAAGAAGCAGCGCATCGACCCGTCCGGCTTGCGGCAGATCCAGTAGGTCTGGTCCTCGCTGGCCTGCGCCTGGTTGACCGGCACCAGGATGCCGAGCGGCCGGATCAGATATCCGTCGGGCCGGACCTCGACATCCCGGGCGGCGATCGACGAGCAGTCATGGGGCCCGCAGCACTCCTCGTGCGAGCCGGACAGGTTCCGGTAGTGACCGTTCTGGATCCAGGCGGCCGGACCGTGGGCCACCGCACCGGTGGCGGCAAGGGCGACTGCGGCCGCGAGTGGAAACCGGATGCGCATCTAACGACCTCCTGACCAAGTGACAGTGAGCGGTCGAGCGCCAAGCTCGATCGGCGAGTCCATCACGGCGGCCAATCAGATCGTTGAGCCGAAGCATACCCTGCTGGAGGCCGGACGCCACCGGCCGATTTCGGCTGGGCTCCGCTGCGGACCATGCGGAAGAACAATGGGGCGAACCCGCAGGTTCATTCCATTGGACCATGGGCCATTGGACCATCGGACGGATTCCTGGACCGGGCCGCCGGGCGACGACTCCGGCCGCCGAAGTCCCGAAACCGGCGGCTGCGCCGGCTTCGCGGGCCGCTCCGGCCCCAGGCGTTCCGCCGCTTCCGCTTTCACCTTGACTCCGCGGGGGCGCGGGCATACATGGCCGGTGACGCCGGACGAGCCCAGGCTCGCCCGGCGCCAATCTCACAACGAGAGACAGATGGACGACCACCCTAGTCGTGGCGTCGCCAAGGCCGATCCGGCCGCGGTGACGTCGCCCGAACATCACTGGATCGCACTCGGCCTCGGCCGGGTGGATGGCGTGAGCCGGACCTAGGGTCGGAGCGCCGTTCGCCCCGCTTCCGCCGCATGCGGGAACGGAGCGAACGATGAACCTCGCATTTCTCTCCTGCTTCGATCGCCGCCTGCGCTTTGCGCTGGGCGCCGTGATCTCGCCGCGGGCCGAGGCGCTGGCCGCCATGCCGCGCTTCCGCAACCGCGACCTGCGCCACGACCCGGTCCGGGACGAGGACAAGGTGCTGCTGCGTTGGATCCGCGACCCGGAAACCGGCAAGATCGCTGCCCGTTGGAACGAGCCGGCCGCCGCGGCGCCGGCCAAGCCGGTCCCGGCCACGCCGGTCGACGACCTGGCCGAGCACCGCGCCCGCCGGGCGCAGCGCTACCGTTCGCGTTTCGTCTGGACCGACCGCCGCAGCGCCTGAGCCGCGGCGGTCGACGCCGATCCGGGCGGTTGCCCGGGCTTGCATTTCCCGGGCGCAGGGCGTATCAACCGCGCCGTCGTCAATCCCACACGCGGGCATCGCGGCCTGCCACAGCAGTGGCTCGGTCGCTCCGGTGCTTTTCGCCATATCCGCAATCCGCGGTGCGGCGGGAGGCAAGGCCCGCGGCGGAACAACCGGAAAAAGGACCTTCCGACCATGGCTACGCCGACCTTCACCATGCGCCAGCTCCTCGAAGCCGGCGCCCATTTCGGCCACCACACCCGCCGCTGGAACCCGAAGATGGCGCCGTTCATCTTCGGCGTGCGCAACGGCGTGCACATCATCGACCTCGAGCAGACCGTGCCGATGCTGCACCGGGCGCTCGACGCGGTCCGTGACGTCGTCGCCAATGGCGGCCGCGTCCTGTTCGTCGGCACCAAGCGCCAGGCGGCGGACAAGATCGCCGACGCGGCCAAGCGCTGCGGCCAGTACTACGTCAACCACCGCTGGCTCGGCGGCATGCTGACCAACTGGAAGACGGTGTCGCAGTCGATCAAGCGCCTGAAGGAGATGGACGAGCAGCTCAACCAAGGCGCGGTCGGCCTGACCAAGAAGGAGCAGCTGACCCTGACCCGCGAGCGCGACAAGCTCGAGAAGGCGCTGGGCGGCATCCGCGACATGGGCGGCCTGCCCGACATCCTGGTCATCATCGACACCAACAAGGAGTCGATCGCGGTCCTGGAAGCCGCGAAGCTCGGTATCCCGGTTGTGGCCGTGCTGGACAGCAACTCCAGCCCCGACGGCATCACCTTCCCGGTGCCGGGCAATGACGACGCGCTACGCGCGATCGAGCTCTATTGCGAGCTGTTCTCCGGCTCGGTCATCGCCGGCATCCAGGCCGAGATGAGCGCGAGCGGCGGCGATGTCGGCGCGCTGGAGGAGGCCCCGGCCGAGGAGGCGCTGCCGCCGCCGTCGGCCGAGACCGGCGAGGCGGAGCAGCCGGCCGCCTGAGCCGAGAGCGAACCAGGGGCGGCCCAGAAAGCCGCCCCTTTCTGTCGATGAGGGCGCCTGCGACCGGTGGGGCGCGGCGCCGAACGAACGGATGCGAGGACGATATGGCCGAGATCACCGCGGCGCTGGTGAAGGAGCTTCGTGAGAAGACCGGCGCGGGCATGATGGATTGCAAGAAGGCGCTCGGCGAGAGCGGCGGCGACCTGGAGACCGCGGTCGACTGGCTGCGCAAGAAGGGCCTGGCGGCCGCCGCGAAGAAGGCCGGCCGCGTCGCCGCCGAGGGCCTGGTCGGCGCTGCCGTTGAAGGCACCCGGGGCGCTCTGGTCGAGGTCAATTCCGAGACCGACTTCGTGTCGCGCAACGACAAGTTCCAGGGCCTGGTCTCGACTCTGGCCGGCCTCGCCCTCGCGGCGAATGGCGACGTCGAGGCGCTGGCCGCCAGCGCCTATCCCGGCACCGGCCGCACCGCCGCCGAGGAGGTGACGCATCTGGTCGCCACCATCGGCGAGAACATCAGCCTGCGCCGCAGCGCCGCCCTGTCGGTGTCGGACGGCGTCGTCGCCGCCTACATCCACAGCCCGGTGGCCGCCGGCCTGGGCAAGATCGGCGTGCTGGTGGCGCTGGAATCGACCGGCGACAAGGCCAAGCTCGAGGCCTTCGGCCGGCAGATCGCGATGCATGTCGCGGCGGCCCGGCCGGAAGCCCTGCACATCGCCGATGTCGACGCTAGCAACCTCGAGCGCGAGCGCGCCGTGCTGGTCGAGCAGGCCCGCGCCAGCGGCAAGCCCGAGGCGATCATCGACAAGATGGTCGAGGGCCGGCTGCGCAAGTACTACGAGGAAGTGGTGCTGTACGAGCAGGTCTGGGTGCTGGACGGCGAGACCAAGGTCCGCAAGGCGATCGAGGATGCCGCCAAGGATGCCGGTGCTCCGGTCGCGGTGACCGGCTTCGTCCGCTTCGTGCTCGGTGAGGGCATCGAGAAGGAGCAGGGCGACTTCGCGGCGGAAGTGGCGGCCACGCTCGGCCGCTGAGCCGGACCCGGGACCAGATAAGCGGCGCTGAGGGAGTGGAGCGACATGGCGAGAGCGGCCCAGTATCGACGGGTGCTGTTGAAGATTTCCGGGGAAGCCCTGATGGGCGACCAGGATTACGGCATCGACCCGAAGATGGTGGAGCGCATCGCCGATGATGTCGCCCAGGTCCACGCCCTCGGCGTCGAGATCTGCATGGTGGTCGGCGGCGGCAACATCTTCCGCGGCATCAGCGGCGCCGCCTCCGGCATCGAGCGGGCGACCGCCGACTACATGGGCATGCTGGCCACGGTGATGAACGGCCTGGCGCTGCAGAGCGCCTGCGAGCACAAGGGCCTGCACACCCGCGTGGTCTCGGCCATCCCGATGCAGACGGTGTGCGAGCCCTATATCCGGCGCCGGGCGATCCGGCACATGGAGAAGGGCCGCGTCGTCATCTTCGTCGGCGGCACCGGCAACCCGTTCTTCACCACCGACACCGGCGCCGCGCTGCGGGCCTCGGAGATGGGCTGCGACGCCCTGCTCATGGGCAAGCAGGTCGATGGTGTGTACGACGCCGACCCGCTGCGGGTCGCGGGGGCCAAGCGCTTCGATCGCTTGACCTATATGGATGTGCTGGCGAAAGATCTCCGCGTCATGGATCATGCGGCGATTTCGCTGGCCCGTGAGAACAAGATCCCGATCCTGGTCTTCTCCATCAACGAGCATGGCGCGTTCGCGGAGGTGGTCGCAGGGCAGGGACGCTACACTATCGTGACCGAGGAGGGCTGAGCGTGGCCAAAGCCGATCTCGACGACATCTCCCGCCGCATGGCGGGTGCTCTGGAGTCCCTGCGCAAGGATCTCGCCGGTCTCCGCACCGGCCGCGCCAGCATCAGCCTGCTCGAGCCGATCACGGTCGACGTCTACGGTGCCCAGATGCCGCTGAACCAGGTCGGCACCATCGGCGTGCCCGAGCCGCGCCTCCTGACCGTCTCGGTCTGGGACCGCAGCGCGGTCAAGGCGGTGGAGAAGGCGATCCGCGATTCCGGCCTCGGCCTCAACCCGCAGACCGAGGGCCAGACCGTGCGCGTGCCGCTGCCGGAGCTGAGCGAGGAGCGCCGCCGCGAGCTGACCAAGGTCGCCGGCAAATACGCCGAGGCCGCCCGCGTCGCGGTGCGCAACGTCCGCCGCGACGGCATGGACGCGCTGAAGCGCTCCGAGAAGGACCACGAGATCTCCGAGGACGAGCACAAGCGCCTGTCCGACGAGATCCAGGCCCTGACCGACAGCCACGTCCGCAAGGTCGACGAGGCGGCGGCGCAGAAGGAAAAAGAGATCCTCCAGGTCTGAGCATCGGGATGCACCGTTTCGCCCCCAAGGCCGAGGACCAGCCCGCGCTCCATGTCGCGATCATCATGGACGGCAACGGTCGCTGGGCGACCGGCCGCGGCCTGCCGCGCACGCTGGGCCATCGCAAGGGCATCGACGCCGTGCAGCGGACGATCGACGCCTCGATCGAGCTCGGCGTCGGCTATCTGACGCTGTTCGGCTTCTCCACCGAGAACTGGCGCCGGCCGATCCTCGAGGTCGGCGAGCTGATGAAGCTGCTGCGGCTCTTCCTGCGCGGCGAGCTGAAGGCCCTGCACCAGAAGGGCGTGCGGCTGCGCTTCATCGGCGATCGCGAGCGCCTGGCGCCCGACATCGTCGACCTGCTGGCCGAGAGCGAGGCGCTGACCCAGGACAACACCCGGCTGAACCTCACCGTCGCGCTCAGCTACGGCGCCCGGCAGGAGATCACCGAAGCGGCGCGCCGGGTGGCGCGCGAGGTCGCCTCGGGGGCGCTGCTGCCGGACGCGATCGACGAAGGGCTGTTCGCCAGCCGCCTGTTCACCGCCGACCTGCCCGACCCCGACCTGATCATCCGCACCAGCGGCGAGCAGCGGATCAGCAACTTCCTGCTGTGGCAGGCGGCCTATGCCGAGCTGATCTTCATCGACACGCTGTGGCCGGATTTCGGCCATGCCGACCTCGAGGCAGCCCTCGCCGAGTTCCGGCGGCGGGAACGTCGCTATGGCGCTGTCGGTGGCCAGTAAGCCCAGCAACCTGGCGCTGCGGATCCTCTCCAGCCTCGTTCTCGGACCGCTGATCCTCGCCGCCGTCTATGTCGGCGCGTGGGAGTTCGCGGTCATCGTCGCGCTGCTCGGCGTGCTCGGCGTCGACGAATGGCTGCGGATGGTGCTGCGGCGGCCGCCGCCCGGCTGGGTCCGGGGCCTGGCCGGCCTCGGCATCGTCGCGGTGACGATCGCCACGGGCTGCGCCGGCGCCGTCGCCGGCCTGGTCGTGCTGGCCGCGGCGACCGTGGCCTTCGACATCGTGGTCAATCTGCGCCTCGGCACGCCCGGCCGGATGCCGGCGCTGGGGCTGCCCTATCTCGGCCTGACCGTGGTCGCGCTGCTGCATCTGCGCCAGGACGGCTGGCAGCCGGTGCTCTGGCTGCTGCTGGTGGTCTGGGCCACCGATATCGGCGGCTACATCTTCGGCCGCTGGATCGGCGGGCCGAAGCTGGCGCCGCGGCTGAGCCCGAAGAAGACCTGGGCCGGGCTGGTCGGCGGGGCCGGCCTGGCGGCCGTGGCCGGCGCCGCCGCGATCGCGGTGCTGCACCGGGCCGGCGCGGCGCTTCTCGCCGTCCCGGGCGCCGCGCTGCTCGCCCTGGTGGCCCAGGCCGGCGACCTCGCCGAATCCGCGGTCAAGCGCCATTACGGGGTCAAGGACAGCGGCGACCTGATCCCCGGCCATGGCGGCGTGCTCGACCGGATCGACGGCCTGCTGGCCGCGGCGCCGGTCTTCGCCTTGTTCACAGCCCTTTTGGATGCATCGTTCAGATGATCTCGGCCCCGTCCGCGGATGCTCCGCGCTCCGTCACCATCCTCGGCGCCACCGGCTCGGTCGGCGCCAGCACCGTCGACCTGATCGGCCGGTCGCCGGAGCGCTTCACGGTCGAGGCGGTGACCGCCAACAAGGATGCGGAGCGGCTGGCGGCGATCGCCCGGCAGCTCGGCGCCCGCTACGCCGCGGTGGCGGATGAGGCGGCCTATCCGGCGCTGAAGGCGGCCTTGTCCGGCAGCGGCATCGAGGCGGCTGGCGGCGCCGAGGCGGTGGTGGCGGCGGCGGCCCGGCCGGCCGAATGGGTGATGGGCGCCATCGTCGGCGCCGCCGGGCTGCAGCCGATCCTGACCGCGATCCGGCGCGGCGCCATGGTCGCCTTCGCCAACAAGGAGTGCCTGGTCTGCGCCGGCGAGCTGATGATGGCCGAGGTGCGGCGGCATGGCGCCACGCTGCTGCCGGTCGACAGCGAGCACAACGCCATCTTCCAGGTGTTCCAGCCCGGCGCGAAGGTGCGGCGGCTGATCCTGACCGCCTCGGGCGGGCCGTTCCGGGAATGGACGCGCGACCAGATGGCGGTGGCGACGCCGGCCCAGGCGGTGGCACATCCGAACTGGAGCATGGGCGCTAAGATCTCGGTCGACAGCGCCACCCTGATGAACAAGGGGCTCGAGCTGATCGAGGCGTCGCATCTCTTCGCCATGCCGGAGGACCGGATCGAGATCGTGGTCCACCCGCAATCGGTGATCCACAGCCTGGTCGACTATGCCGACGGCTCGGTGCTGGCCCAGCTCGGCGTGCCCGACATGCGGGTGCCGATCGCCTACACCCTGGCCTGGCCGGAGCGGATGGAGACGCCCTGCGCCGCGCTGGACCTGGCCAAGATCGCCCGGCTCGACTTCCAGGAACCGGACCCGGAGCGGTTCCCGGCGCTGCGGCTGACCCGGGAATGCCTGCGGCAAGGTGGCTCAGCCGCGACCGTGCTGAATGCCGCCAACGAGGTGGCGGTGGCGGCCTTCCTGGAGGGGCGGATCGGCTTCCTCGACATCGAGCGGATCGTCGAGGGCACCCTTGCCATGATTCCGGCACAAGCTGTGGCGACTCTGGACGAGATGTTCGCCATCGACGCCACAGCGCGACGGCATGCCGCTGCGCTTTGAATTTGCGGGCAAGCGGGCCCACATAGGCCCTCTGGCCGAGAGGTATGTATGACGCTGTTCACCTATCTGATCCCGTTCCTGGTCGTGCTGACCGTCCTCGTCTTCGTGCACGAGTTCGGCCACTATTGGGTCGCCCGCCGCAACGGGGTGCGGGTCGAGACCTTCTCGATCGGCTTCGGGCCGGAGCTGTTCGGCTTCAACGACCGGCACGGCACCCGCTGGAAGTTCAGCGCCGTGCCGCTCGGCGGCTATGTGAAGATGTTCGGCGACGCCGACGCCGCCTCCAGCCCGGCACCCGCGGCGCTGGACGGCATGACCGAAGACCAGCGGTCGGTGTCGTTCCATCACAAGCCGGTCGGCCAGCGCGCCGCGATCGCCGCCGCAGGGCCGATCGCGAACTTCCTGTTCTCGATCATCGCCCTGTTCTTCCTGTTCCTGGTCGGCGGCCATCCCTTCCCGCCGGCGGTGGTGGGCGACGTCTCGGCCGGCGGCGCCGCGGCCGAGGCCGGGATCCGGTCGGGGGACCGGATCACCAGCATCGACGGCACCGCGGTCGACCGCGTCGCCGAGCGCGGCGTCGCGGTCCGCAGCGGCGGCGGCAAGGCGGTCGCGCTCGGCATCGACCGCAACGGCGAGGCGCTGAGCTTCGACCTGACGCCGCGGCAGGAGACGGTGGAGACGAACGATGGCGGCAGCGCCACCATCTGGCGCCTCGGCATCGCCGCCGACACCGGCCCCTACGGCGTCGTGGAGGCAGCCCGGATGTCGGTCAGCGAGAGCTGGGCGATCGTGTCGATGACCGCCTCGGCGATCGGCGAGATGGTGTCGGGCCAGCGCGGCACCGAGGATCTCGGCGGCCCGATCCGGATCGCCCAGATGTCCGGCGAGGTCTATCAGGTCGGCATCGTGGCGCTGCTCTGGTTCATGGCGATCCTGTCGATCAATCTCGGCCTGATCAACCTGGTGCCGATCCCGATGCTGGACGGCGGCCACCTGCTGTTCTGCGCGATCGAGGCGATCCGCGGCCGTCCGCTCGGCGCGCGCGCCCAAGAATACGGTTTCCGCCTTGGGCTCGCTTTGGTATTAACCCTGATGCTCTTCGCGACCTGGAACGACCTGGTCCAACTCAAGGTAGTGGCCTTTTTCAAAGGCTTGGTGTCCTGAGCCGGGACGTGTTACCGGATCACGGCGGCTGTGACTCGCCGCGATCCGCAGCCGCTGGAGTGGGGGCGGCGGTCGTTCGTCAAGCCTCTCGCACCCGATCGATCGATCGGGCGTGAGAGGATGGGTGTGAGTTTGAGGGGAAAGTAGAAACCGATGTCGACCGTGACCTCCCGACTCTGGCTCGCGGCCGTGGCGGCTGTCGCTCTCAGTACGGCGCCGATGACGGCGCCGGCGCAGACCCGCGGTGCAGGGACCATCGCCGACGTCAAGGTCGAGGGGTCGCAGCGGATCGAGCCCGCCACCGTGATCTCCTACATGGCGATCAAGCCGGGCGACGACTACAGCGACCGCGGCGTGGACGAGTCCGTCAAGAGCCTGTTCGCCACCGGCCTGTTCGCCAATGTCCAGATCCGGCGTGAAGGGTCGAGCCTGGTGGTGACGGTCGAAGAGAACCCGATCATCAACGAGATCGCGTTCGAGGGGAACGACCGCTTCGACGACACCAAGCTGACGGCCGAGATCGAGGAGCGCCCGCGGCAGGTCTACACCCGCACCAAGGCGCAGAGCGACGCCGACCGCATCCAGCAGCTGTACCGCCGCAGCGGCCGCTTCGCCGTCGCGGTCGAGCCGAAGATCATCAAGCTCGACCAGAACCGCGTGAACCTGGTGTTCGAGATCCGCGAGGGCGACCTCGCCAAGATCGAGCGGATCAACTTCGTCGGCAACCGCGCCTTCTCCAACGGCGAGCTGCGCGACGAGATCCTGACCAAGGAGACCGAGTGGTGGAACATCCTCGCCTCCAACGACACCTATGACCCCGACCGCCTGGCCGTCGACCAGGAGATGCTGCGCCGCTACTACCTCAATCGCGGCTATGCCGATTTCCGCGTGGTCTCGGCGGTGTCGGAGCTGGCGCCGGACGGCGAGGGCTTCTTCATCACCTTCACAGTCGACGAGGGCGAGCGCTACAAGTTCGGCAAGATCGACGTCAACAGCGCCCTGCCGGGCGTGACGCCGGAGGAGCTGCGGACCGTCATCGTCAGCAATGAGGGCGACTGGTACTCCAGCAAGTCGGTCGAGGATACGATCCAGGCCCTGACCACCTATCTCGGCGACCGGCAATACGCCTTTGTCGACATTCAGCCCTCGGTGCAGCGCAATCGCGACGAGCATCTGATTGCGATCACCTACGAGATCTCGGAAGGCCCGCGCGTCTTCGTCGAGCGGATCGACATCAGCGGCAACGTCCGCACCGCCGACGAGGTGGTGCGCCGCGAGTTCGAGCTGGCCGAAGGCGACCCGTTCAACGCCTCCCGGCTCAAGAAGTCCGAGACCAACATCCGCAACCTCGGCTTCTTCAGCAAGGTCGACATCAAGCCGACCCCGGGCTCAGCGCCGGACCAGACGGTGGTTCAGGCCGCGGTGACCGAACAATCGACCGGCGAAGTGCAGCTCGGCGTCGGCTATTCGACCAGCGACGGTCCGCTCGGCGATGTCACCGTCCGCGAGCGCAACCTGCTCGGCCGCGGCCAGGACCTGCGGCTGTCGACCTCGCTCAGCGGAGTGTCCTCGCAGATCGACCTGAGCTTCACCGAGCCTTACTTCCTCGGCCGCAACCTGGCGGCGGGCTTCGACCTGTTCCGCACCACGCGCGACAACCAGAGCTTCAGCTCCTACGACGAAACCAACACCGGTTTCGCCCTGCGCATGGGCTATCCGCTGTCGGAGAACCTGCGGCAGACCCTGCGCTATCGCCTGAACTACCGCCAGATCTCGGAAGTCGAGGACGATGCCTCGCGCTTCATCAAGGAGCAGGAGGGCGACACCCTGTCCTCCGCGGTGCAGCAGACCCTGAGCTATGACCGGCTGGACAGCCGCATCAACCCGACCGACGGCTACCGGATCACGCTGTCGAACGAGGTCGCCGGCCTCGGCGGCGACGTGCACTACTTCAAGACCCAGCTCAGCGCCGACTGGTACTATCCGGTCACTGATTCCATGGTGCTGAACGTCGGCGGCCAGCTCGGCAACATCATCGGCCTCGGCGAGGATGTCCGGATCAACGACCGCTTCTTCCTGGGCGGCAACTCGTTCCGCGGCTTCCGGACCGGCGGTCTCGGCCCCCGCGACCTCAGCTCCAGCGACAAGGACGCGCTGGGCGGCAACAACTTCGCCCTCGGCTCGGTCGAGCTCAGCTTCCCGCTCGGCCTGCCCAGCGAATTCGCCCTGCAAGGCCACGCCTTCACCGATGTCGGCACCCTCTGGGGGTCGGATGAGAGCGGCACCGGCGTCGTCGACGACGCGGCGCTGCGCGCCTCGGCCGGCCTCGGCGTGTCCTGGGCCTCGCCGTTCGGCCCGATCCGGCTCGACTACGCCTATCCCTTCGCCAAGCGCGACTACGACAAGCAGGAGCAGCTGCACATCAGCTTCGGCACGAGATTCTGATTGGTGCGGCGCCGGCCCGCTTCCGCGGTCGCGCGACTATCCGCGGCGCCGGCGAAGGCCGGCGCCGCTTTCGTTCTCGGCGGGATCGCCGCTGCCCGCCAGCTGTGAACTGAGAGTGCGCCCATGCCCGATCCGCGATTCTTTCGCAGCGCCGGTCCGTTCCCGCTCGGTCGCCTCGCCGCGATCGCCGGCGCGACCCTGGCGCCGGGGGCCGACCCGGACCGGCCGATCGCCAGCGTCGCGCCGCTGGACGCCGCCGGCCCGGACGACATCAGCTTCCTCGACAACCGCAAATATGTCGACGCCTTCGCCGCCAGCAATGCGGGCGCCTGCGTGATCGCGCCGGCCCTGGCCGACCGGGCCCCGGCCGGCATGGCGCTGCTGCTGACGCCGAAGCCCTACAAGGGCTATGCGCTGATCGCCCAGGCCTTCTTCCCGGCGCCGGCGGCGCGCCCGGGCATCGCCGCCTCCGCCGCGGTCGACCCGACGGCGGTGATCGGCGAGGGGGTGGAGATCGGGCCCGGCGCCGTGGTCGAGGCCGGGGCCGAGATCGGCGCGGGCTGCCGGATCGGCCCGAACGCCGTGGTCGGCGCCGGCGTGGTGCTGGGCGAGCGCAGCGTCGTCGGGGCGGGCGCCTCGCTGAGCCATTGCCTGGTCGGGGCGCGGGTCACGATCTATCCCGGCGCCCGCATCGGCCAGGACGGCTTCGGCTTCGCCATGGACGCCGAAGGCCATGTCCGGCTGCCGCAGCTCGGCCGCGTCATCATCGAGGACGATGTCGAGGTCGGCGCCAACTCCACCATCGACCGCGGGGCTGGCCCGGACACGGTGATCGGCCGGGGGGCGATGATTGATAATCTGGTGCAGATCGGGCACAACGTGCAGGTCGGACGAGGCGCCGTCATCGTCGCGCAGGCAGGCGTGGCGGGGAGCACCAAGTTGGGCGATTTCGCCGTTCTGGCTGCCAAGGCTGGTGTCGCGGGCCATCTCACCATCGGTGCGGGGGCGAAGATCGCTGCGAATGCGGGGGTGATGCGCGACGTCGACGCCGGTGCCGAGGTGGTGGGCGCGCCCGCGATCCCGAAGCGGCAGTTTTTCCGGCAGCAGGTCATGCTAGCGCGTCTAGCTGAAGGGAAGGGCGACTGAGATGGACGGAGCCGCCGGCGACAAGAAGAACATGTCGCAGCTGGACATCCTCAAGATCATGGAGATGATCCCGCATCGCTATCCGATGATCCTGGTGGATCGGGTGATCGATGTGGTGCCGGACGTGAGTTGCACCGGGATCAAGAACGTCACCATCAATGAGGGCTTCTTCCAGGGCCACTTCCCGCGCTACCCGGTGATGCCGGGCGTGATGATCGTCGAATCCATGGCCCAGACCGCGGCCGTGCTGGTGGTCGCGACGCTGGGCGAGGGCGCCAAGGGCAAGCTGGTCTACTTCATGACCGTCGACCACGCCCGCTTCCGCCGGCCGGTGACACCGGGCGACAGCCTGCGGGTCCATGTCCGCAAGCTGCAGCATCGCCGCAACGTCTGGAAGTTCTCCAGCGAGGTGAAGGTCGACGACTTGCTGGTAGCGGAGGCCGAGTTCGCCGCCATGATCATGGACGATCTATGAGCTCTTCCACCATTCATCCGATGGCCGTGGTCGACCCCGCGGCGAAGCTCGGGGCCGGCGTCAAGATCGGTCCGTTCTGCACCGTCGGCCCCGAGGTCGAGCTGGGCGACGGGGTCGAGCTGATCTCGCATGTCGTGGTTGCCGGCCGCACCAGCATCGGGCCGAAGACGAAGGTGTTTCCCTTCGTCTCGCTCGGCCTGCCGCCCCAGGACCTGAAATTCTCCGGCGAGACGTCGCAGCTGATCATCGGCGCCAACAACGTGATCCGCGAGCACGTGACCATGAATCCGGGCACGCGCGGCGACAAGATGAAGACCGTGGTCGGCGACAACTGCATGTTCATGGTGAACACGCATGTCGCCCATGACTGCATCCTCGGCAACAACATCATCATGGCCAACAACGCCGTGCTGGCCGGGCATGTGACGATCGAGGACCACGTCATCATCGGCGGCAACAGCGCCATCCACCAGCACCTCCGGCTGGGGGCCCATAGCTTCGTCGGCGGCATGACGCCGGTGCGCAACGACATCATCCCGTTCGGCCTGGCGATCGGCGAGACCGCGACGCTGAACGGGCTGAACCTGGTCGGGCTGAAGCGTCGCGGCTTCAACAAGTCGCAGATCCAGTCGCTGCTCGCCGCCTACCGCACGCTGTTCGACGGCGAGGCGCAGTTCTCCGAACGCATCGAGGCGACGCGGCAGAAGTTCGGCGACAACGAGGTGGTGCAGCGGATCCTCGCCTTCATCGACGCCGATTCCGGCCGCAACGTGATGCAGCCGGCCCGCCGACGGCATGCCGGATAAGCTCGGCATCCTCGCCGCTGCCGGCCCGCTGCCCGGGCGGCTGGTCGAGGCGTGCCGCCAGGGCGGCCGGGATTTCGTCGTCGTCGCCTTTCGCGGCATGACCGACCCGGCTTTGGTCGAAGGTGGGCAGGTGCCGCATTTCTGGACCCGGCTGGGCGCCGCCGGCCGCTGGATCGACGAGCTGAAGCGCCAGGGCGCCCACACGCTGTGCCCGGCCGGCAACATCCGCCGGCCGAGCCTGTTCGAGCTGATGCCCGACTTCAAGGCGGTGCGGATCCTGACCCGCATCGGCTTTTCCTCGCTGGGCGACGATGCGCTGCTGACCGCGCTGCGCCGGGTGCTGCAGGAGGAGGGCTTCCGCCTCGTCGCCCTGCACGAGGTGATCGACGACTTCCTGGCCAGGCCGGGCCTGCTGACCCGGACCAGGCCGGACGATCTGGCCCAGGCCGACATCGCCAAGGCGCGCGAGATCGCGCGCGAGATCGGCCGGCTCGACATCGGCCAGGGCGCGGTGGTGCAGCATGGCTACGTCCTGGCGGTCGAGGCGGCGGAGGGCACCGATGCGATGCTGCGCCGCTGCGGCCCGCTGGCCCGGCCTGGCCCGGGCGGCGTGCTGGTCAAGGCCAAGAAGCCGCAGCAGGACATCCGGCTGGACCCGCCGACGATCGGCGTCACCACGGTCGAGCTCGCCGCCGCCGCCGGGCTGCGCGGCATCGTGGTCGAGGCCGGCGGCGCCATGATCATCGACGCCGAGGCGGTGCGGCAGACGGCCGACCGGCACGGCCTCTTCGTGCTCTGCCTGGCGGAGGGCGAGTGACGGCACTGCACATCTTCCTGGTGGCGACCGAACCATCGGGCGACCTGATGGGCGCCAGCCTGATGGCGGCGCTGAAGCGGCGTTGCGGCGACGGCGTGCGCTTCAGCGGCGTCGGTGGCGCCCGGATGGCGGCGGAAGGGCTGGTCAGCCTGTTCCCGCTGGCCGATATCGCAGTGATGGGCGCGGTCGAACTGGTGCCGCAGTTGCCGCGGCTGTTCGACCGGATCCGCCGCACCGCCGAGGCGGCGCTGGCGGCGAAGCCGGACGCGCTGGTCTCGATCGACGGCCTGGCCTTCAACGCCCGGGTCGCGGCGCGGCTGGCCGGCCGCAGCTTCCCGATCGTGCATTTCGTCGCGCCCAAGGTCTGGGCCTGGCGGCCGGGCCGGGCGCGCAAGCTTGCCGGGCTGGTCGACCATCTGATGGTGCAACTGCCTTTCGAGCCGCCCTGGTTCGAGCGCCACGGCCTGGCCACCACCTATGTCGGCCACCCGATCATCGAGACCGCGGCGGGGCAGGGCGACGGCGCCCGCTTCCGCCAGGCGCATGGCATCGCGCCGGAGGCCAGGCTGCTGACCGTACTGCCCGGCAGCCGGCGCGGCGAGATCCAGCGGCTGCTGCCGGTATTCGGCGAGACGGTGCGGGCGCTGGCGGCCCGGCATCCGGGGCTGCGCCTGGCCGTGCCCACCGTCGACACGGTGGCGGCGCCGGTGCGCGAGGCGGTGCGGTCCTGGCCCGGCGAGCCGATCGTGATCGAGGGTGACGGCGAGAAATACGATGCCTTCGCCGCCAGCGACGCAGCCCTCGCCGCGTCCGGTACGGTGGCGCTGGAGCTGGGGCTGGCCCGGGTGCCGAGCGTGATCGCCTATCGCGTCAACCCGGTCTCGGCCTTCGTCGTCCGGCGCATGCTCACGACCAGATACGCCAATCTGGTCAACATCATGCTGGACCGTCCGGCGGTGCCGGAGCTGCTGCAGGAGAACTGCGCGCCGGAGAAGCTCGCGGCCGCGATCGACACGCTCCTGACCGATCCGGCGGCCGCTGCCGCCCAGCGCGCGGCCTATGACGAGGTGGCGCGGATGATGCTGCTACCGGACGGCGCCGTGCCGGGCGACCGGGCGGCGCAGGTGGTGCTCGACGTGATCCGGCAGGGCCGACGGCCCCGCTGACCAGAGTTGTGATTGCTGCGATTGTCTCCCGACAAAGCTCAGAGATCAGTGAAAGAGTGAAAAGACTCCGCTTGAGTTGTTGCGGAATCCGAAGAATCTGTTCGTCGTCGACAACGAAACGACACAATTCAGAGCTTGATTCCAATCCGCCAGTCTTTGGCGGTTTCTATGTCAGGCTTAATGATCACCCAGGATCGATTCTGCCATCTCATCGGCCAGACTTATGACGCCGCCGTCGGGCAGGAAGAATGGTCGGCGGTGCTTGGCCATCTCCTGACAGCGATCGGTGGAATCTGCGTGGCGCTGTCGCGCCATGGCGGCCCGACCTCCGGCACCATCGCGGTCGGCTGCGATCCCGCCTGCCTGCAGCAGTATGAGAGCCACTATCACCGGATCGATCCGATCCGGCCGCTGCTGCCGCGGCAGCCGTCCGGCTCGGCCTTTGACGATCGGGCGCTGGTGCCGGGACGGGATCTCGTACGCACCGAATTCTACAATGACTTCCTGGCCCGGTGGGGGATGCACGGCGCGCTGTCCTGGCACATCGAGGAGCCGCAGGGGCAGGTCGCGACGCTCAAGATCGTGCGGTCGCGCCGGCATACGTCGTTCGGCGACGACGAACTGCGCCTGCTGCGCGGCCTGGCGCCGCATCTCGGCCGGGCACAGCGCATCGAGAGGAGGCTGCGGCAGGGCATCGCCGTTCGGCCGCGCGGATCGTCGCCGGCGCTGACCAGGCGCGAGCGCGAATGCCTCTGCCGCATCGCCCGCGGGGCGTCCAGCAAGGCGATTGCCCGGCAACTGGCGCTGTCGGCCCACACCGTCGACGAGTATGTCGAATCCGCGATGCGCAAGCTGCGGACCGGGAACCGCACGGAAGCGGTGGCGGTGGCGCTGGGCCTCGGCCTGCTCGATGCCGAGGCGCCGAAAATTCAGGAGAACAGGTAGGTGAGGAAGGCCGCCCCGGCGAGGACCGCGAGGATGGCGGCGGCGGTGCGGAGCTTGGCGCGCAGCGGGGCCCGGTTCGCGTTCGCGGCCCGGGGCACCGGCCGCGGCAGGGTCGAGACGCCGACCGGCCGGCCCGGGCGCCCTAGGGCGCGCGGACCGGTGCGGTCGACCTGGGTGCCTCGCTTAGCCACGCTCGCTCAGCGGCACGAAGTCGCGTTGCGTGTGCCCGGTGAACAGCTGGCGCGGCCGCCCGATCTTCTGGTGCGGGTCGCCGATCATCTCGGTCCACTGCGCAATCCAGCCGACGGTGCGGGCCACGGCGAACAGCACGGTGAACATGCTGGTCGGGAAGCCCATCGCCTTCAGGATGATGCCCGAATAGAAGTCGACATTCGGGTACAGCTTCCGCTCGACGAAATACTCGTCCTCGAGCGCGATCTTCTCCAGCTCCATGGCCAGGTCGAGCAGCGGGTCCTTGACCCCGAGCTCCTCGAGCACCTCGTAGCAGGTGGCGCGCATCACCTTGGCGCGGGGATCGTAGTTCTTGTAGACGCGGTGGCCGAAGCCCATCAGACGGAACGGATCGTCCTTGTCCTTGGCCTTCTTGACGTATTCGCCGACGCGGTCCTTGCTGCCGATCTCGCCCAGCATCTTCAGCACCGCCTCGTTGGCGCCGCCATGGGCCGGGCCCCACAGCGAGGCGATGCCGGCGGCGATACAGGCGAAGGGGTTGGCGCCGCTGGACCCGGCGAGGCGCACGGTCGAGGTCGAGGCGTTCTGCTCGTGGTCGGCGTGCAGGATCAGGATGCGGTCCATGGCGCGGGACAGCACCGGGCTGACCTTGTACGGCTCCGCCGGCACGGCGAAGGTCATGTACAGGAAGTTCTCGGCGAAGCTGAGGTCGTTCCGCGGGTACATGAAGGGCTGGCCGACCGAATACTTGTAGGCCATGGCGGCCAGCGTCGGCAGCTTGGCGATCAGCCGGTGCGACGCGACCTCGCGCTGGCGCGGGTCATGGATGTCGGTCGAGTCGTGATAGAAGGCCGACAGCGCGCCGGTGACGCCGCACAGCACCGCCATCGGGTGGGCGTCGCGGCGGAAGCCGCGGTAGAAATGGTGGATCTGCTCGTGCACCATCGTGTGGCGGGTGATGGTGTGCTCGAACTCCGCCGCCTGGGCCGGGTTCGGCAGCTCGCCATGGAGCAGCAGATAGCAGACCTCGAGGAAGTTGCTCTTCTCCGCCAGGTCATCGATGGCGTAGCCGCGGTGCAGCAGGATGCCCTCATCGCCGTCGATGAAGGTGATCTGGCTGTCGCAGGAGCCGGTCGAGGTGAAGCCGGGGTCGTAGGTGAACATCCCGGTTTCGGCGTACAGCTTGCGGATGTCGATGACGCTCGGGCCCATGGTCCCGTCGATCACGGGCAACTCCACCGACTTGCCGGTCGAGTTGTCGGTCAGCGTGACGGTTTTCTGCGTCACGGGGGTCTTCGTATCGGGCATGACGATGTCCTTGAGCGGGGGCTTCGTACTGGAAACGCAGGTCATCCGCTCCGTCGGCCGCGAGGATAGTCGCGCGGCGGAGCAAGATCAACGCGACTTGGGCCCTCCCGATGACAGATTTCGATCGCCTGTTTTTTAGGCGTTTTCTGAATTAGCGTACTAGATCATAGAGTTACTGGCGCCCCTTAAGGGGCGCCGGCAGCATCGCGGATCCGCCGCAGCACCTCGTCCCGGCCGAGGATCGCGGCCACCTCGAAGATACCTGGTGACACGTTCGATCCGGTCAATGCCGCGCGCAGTGGCTGCGCCACTTTGCCGAGCTTCAACCCCTCGGCCTCGGCGAGGTGGTTGACCTCGGCCTCCAGCGCCGCCTCGGTCCAATCATTGAGGCCGGACAGCGCCGCCAGCAGCCGGCCGAGCAGGGCGCGGGCGTCGCCGGTCAGGATCTTCTGCGCCGCCTCGTTGATCGGCAGCGGGCCGGAGCGGAGGTAGAACAGCGCGCTGTCGGCCAGCTCGACCAGGGTCTTGGCCCGCTGCTTCAGCCCGTTCATGGCCAGCAGCAGGATGGCGCGGTCGGCATCGTCCAGCGACCGCTCCAGCGCGGTCTCCAGGTTCGGCGTGATCCGCTCCAAGAGCTCGGCGTCCGGCGTCTCGCGCATGTAGACGCCGTTCAGGTTCTCGAGCTTGGCGAAGTCGAGCCGCGAGGGCGAGCGGCCGACACCGTCGAGGTCGAACAACTCGATCGCCTTCTCGGTCGGGATCACCTCCTCGTCGCCATGGCCCCAGCCGAGCCGCAGCAGATAGTTGCGCAGCGCCGCCGGCAGGTAGCCCATGTCGCGATAGGCCTCGAGGCCCAGCGCGCCGTGCCGCTTCGACAGCTTGGCCCCGTCCGGCCCGTGGATCAGCGGGATATGGGCGAAGTCCGGCGGGGTCGCGCCGATGGCGTTGTACAGCTGCACCTGGCGGAAGGTGTTGGTCAGGTGGTCGTCGCCGCGGATGATCTGGGTGACGTCCATGTCGATGTCGTCGACCACCACCGACAGCATGTAGACGGGCGTGCCGTCGGCGCGCAGCAGCACCATGTCGTCGAGCTGGTCGTTCTGCACCGTGACCGGGCCCTGGACCTTGTCCTCGACCGTGGTCTCGCCGGTCCGTGGCGCGCGCAGCCGGATCACCGGGTCGAGACCCTTCGGCGCCTCGGCCGGGTCCCGGTCGCGCCAGTAGCTGGTGTAAAAGGCCCAGGGCTTGCCCTCGGCCTTGGCCTTCTCGCGCAACGCCTCCAGCTCGGCCGGCTGCAGCCAGCAGTGATAGGCCTTGCCCTCGGCCAGCAGCTTGCGCGCCACCTCGGCGTGCCGCTCGCGCCGCTCGAACTGCGACACGATCTCCTCGTCCCAATCCAGCCCGAACCAGGACAGCCCGTCGATGATCTTCCGCACCGCATCCTCGCTGGAGCGGGCGCGGTCGGTGTCTTCGATGCGCAGGCGGAAGACGCCGCCGTGATGGCGGGCATAGAGCCAGTTGTACAGGGCCGTCCGGGCCCCGCCGATATGCAGGTAGCCGGTCGGCGAGGGGGCGAAGCGGGTCACGACCGTCATGGGCCAAATTCCACAGAGGCTGCTAGGATCAGTGCGAGAGGTCCATAGCATAGGCCTTCGGGCGATGGCTAATGCGGGGGCATCGGTCGGCATCCCCCAGGCCGTGCGGGCGTCGCTGCGACGCCTGGGCGCTGGCGGGATCGCCCGGCCGGACTGGGCGGGGGCGCTGGACGCCCTGGCCGGCGGCGTGCGGCGCCGGCTGGTGCTGCAGGTGCCCTGCGGCCTCGGCACCGGCATCGGCCTCTATTTCGCCTTGCCGTCGGAGCCGCCGCTGGCCGCGGGTCTCGGCGCGCTGGTCCTGTCCGGCCTGCTCACACTGCTGCTGCGCCGCCGGCCGCGGGCGCTGGGCTTCGCCGCGCTGCTGCTGGCCGTCGCCGTCGGCTTCCTGGCGGCGGAGCTGCGCACCCGGGCGGTGGCCGCGCCGCTGCTCGACCGCGAGCGGCGCGGCCTGGTGACCGGCACGGTCGAGACGGTCGACCTGCTGCCGCATGGCGTGCGCGTGGTGCTCGGCGACCTGGCCCTGGAAGGGCTGGCGCCGGAGGCGACGCCGGCGGCGGTCCGGCTGCGGCTGCTCGGGGCGGAGGCGGTGCCCGCGGCCGGGGACCGGATCCGGGTGCGGGCGACACTGGCGCCGGTGGACGGGCCGGCCTATCCGGGCGGCTTCGACTTCCGGCGGCAGCTGTTCTTCCAGGGCATCGGCGGCACCGGCTTCGCCATGGGCCGGGTGGAGCGGCTGAACGAAACTGACCCCGCGCCGTCCAACCTGGCCCGGCTGCAGGACGGGATTGCCGCCCGGGTTCGGGCTCAGGTGGAAGGCGACGCCGGGGCCATCGCCGTCGCCTTCCTGACCGGCGAACGGGCCGGGATCAGCGACCAGGCCAATGAGGCGATGCGCGATTCCGGCCTGGCCCATCTGCTGTCGATCTCCGGCATCCATATCAGCCTGGTGGCGATCCTGCTGCTCGGCACCGTCCGGCTGGGCCTGGCGCTGATCGAGCCGGTGGCGCTGCGCCGGCCGATCAAGAAGTGGGCCGCCGCCGTCGCGCTGCTCGGCATCGTCGGCTACACCATCCTGGTCGGCGCCTCGGTGCCGACGGTGCGGTCCTGCGTCATGACCGGCATGGTGCTGCTGGCGGTGATGGCCGACCGGGTGGCGATCTCGATGCGGCTGGTCGCCCTGGCCGCCACGGCGGTGCTGCTGGCGGTGCCCGAGGCGCTGCCGGGGCCGAGCTTCCAGATGTCCTTCGCCGCGGTGATCGCGCTGATCGCGGCCTATGAGGCGCTGCGGCCGCATCTCGCCGGGTGGCGGGCCGAGGCCGGGCCGGCGCGCCGGATCCTGTTCTATCTCGGCGGCATCGTGCTGACCACGCTGGTGGCCACCGTGGCGACCACGCCCTTCGCCATCTACCACTTCCAGCGCTTCGCCCCGCTGGCCGTCGCCGCCAACCTGATGGCGATCCCGCTGACCTCGCTGTGGATCATGCCCTGCGTGCTGCTGGCCTATCCGGCCATGTTGCTCGGCCTCGACGGCTGGGTGCTGCCGCTGCTGGGCTGGGGCATCGAGGCGATGCTGTGGGTGGCGAACACCGTCGCCGCTTGGCCGCTGGCGGCCTTCGCGGTGCCGGCGATCCCGGCCTGGGGTCTGGTCGCCGGCGCCGTCGGCGGGCTGTGGCTGTGCCTGGCCGGGGGGCGGTTGCGCCTGCTGGGGCTGCTGGCCCTGCCGCTGGTGCTGGTCGCGGCGCTGACCGCGCCGTCGCCGCAGATCCTGGTCGACGGCACCGGCCGGCTGGCGGCGGTGCGGGTGCCGGAGGGCGGCCTGGCCTTCTCCACCCGCCGCAGCGAGCGCTTCATCCGCGAGATCTGGCTGCGGGCAGAGGCCGCGGCCGAAGACGCGCCCTGGCCGCAGCAGGGGGCGGCCGCCGGCGACCGGCTGGCCTGCGACCCGCGCGGCTGCCTCTACCGCTTCGTCGACGCCACGGTGGCCTTCACCCGAGGCGGCGAGGGCTTCGACGACGACTGCGCCGTGGCCGATCTGGTGATCACGGACCTGGTGGCGCCGGGCTGGTGCCGGCCGCGCTTCGGCGTCTGGGACCGCTTCGACCTGCGACGCGCCGGCGGCATCACGGTCGATCTCTCCGGCCCGCAGCCGGAGATCGCCACGGTGGCGGAGGCGGTCGGCGACCGCCCCTGGGCGCCGGCCCCGTTCCGGGCGGCGGCGCCCGAATGACCGGTCAGCGGGCCGTCGCCATCATCGTGCGGCCCTCGGCGTTGCCGGCCTTGGCGGCGTCCAACACCTCCGGATAGGGGTAGTTCAGCCCCAGCAGCTGGCGCAGGTCGGGGCTGGCCTGCTCGACGAAGGCGCGAGGCAGGGCGGCCGGCATATCCTCCATCGGCTTCACGAATTTCGGCAGATACTGGATCAGGATCGCCGACCGCTCCTGCTGCGACCGGTTCGGCATGGCGCAGTGCCAGACCGCGCCGAAGAACACCACGGTGTCGCCCGGCTCGCCCAGCATGCGGGCGCAGCGCTCGTGGAAGCGGTCGCTCTCGGCCGGGTAGCGCAGCTCCTTCTGCGTGCCGGGCACATAGGCGGTGGCGCCGGTCTCCTCGGTGAAGGGGTCGAGCAGGATCGTCGCCTGGGCGTTCAGCGGGAAGGACGCGTTGATCCGCACCGGATGCGACTCCGGCTTGTGCATGTCCCAGTAGGGATAGTCGATATGCGGTTCCTGGCCCGGGCCGCCCGGCAGGATGCGGTTGGCCGCGATCGACCCCATGATGAACTCGCTGCCGAGAAAGGCGCGCATCACCGTCATCAGGGTTGGATGCGCCGCTATGCGCGAGAACACCTGGCCCTTGGCCAGCAGGTTCCATACCCGGCGCTGCAGGGCGATCTTGCCCTCCTGCTCGGCGGCGCCCTGGAAATGCGTGACCTTGGCCGTGCTGCCCTCGGATTCGCGCATCACCACCGCCCGCGCCTCGGCGATCTCCGCGGCCGTGAACAGGCCGCGCAGCACCACCGCGCCCGCGCCGTCCAGCAGCTCCGCCACGATCGCGGCCGGGTCGATCGTGTCTGGTGTGTAGGTCTTCATGCCGCTCCTCCCTGTCGGATGCCGCAGCGTAATCAGATTTGCAAGCGCTTGCAAATCGGATCGAGACCGGTAGAGTTCCCGCGGGGTAGGATCATGCGGACCAGGGAGGAAAGCGATGACGGGGACGCTTCGGATCGGGCTGATCGGGGCCGGCTATATGGGCAAGGCCCACAGCATCGGCCTGCAGCTGGTGCGCACGGCGTTCCAGCCGCCGCTGATCCCGGTCTGCGAGATGATCTGCAGCACCACGGAGGAGGGTGCAGCCGCCCATGCCAAGGCCTGGGGCTGGAACCGATCGACCGCGGACTGGCGGGCGCTGGTGGCCGACCCGGCGGTCGACGCGGTCATCATCGCCACCCCGCCGCGCACCCATCTGGCCATGGCGACCGAGGCGCTGCGCCTGGGCAAGCCGGTGTTCTGCGAGAAGCCGCTGGGCTGCGACCCGGCCGAATCCAAGGCCATGGTCGACGCGGCCGAGAAAGCGGGCGTCGCCACCATGGTCGGTTTCAACTACATCCGCACCCCGGCCAGCCAGCTGGCGAAGCAGATCATCGATGCCGGCGAGATCGGTGAGGTGATCCAGGTCACCGCCGAGCATGTCGAGGACTACCTGCACGACCCGCGGGCGCCGGCCTCCTGGCGCACCCGGATCGCCACCGGCAGCGAGGCCGGGGCGCTGGGCGACGTCGGCCCGCATATCGTCAACGCCTGTCTGCGGCTGGTCGGGCCGATCGACTCGCTTGTGGCGGATCTGAACATCGTGCGGGCGACGCGACCGGGGCCGGCGGGCGAGGAGCGGGTGGAGAATGACGACCAGGGCCAGATGCTGCTGCGCTTCGCCAGCGGCGCCACCGGCTCGCTCAGCTTCAGCCGCGTCGCCGCCGGGCGGAAGATGGGCTACACCTACCGCATCACCGGCACCAAGGGCGCCCTGGCCTTCGACCAGGAGAACCAGAACGAGCTGTGGCTGTACGACGCCGCACGGCCGGCGGCGCGCCAGGGCTTTCAGCGTCTGCTGACCGGGCCGGCGCATCCCGACTACCTGGCCTTCAACCAGGGCGTCGGCCACGGCACCGGCTACAACGAGCAGATCGTGATCGAGGCGCGCGACTTCCTCGAGGCGGTGGCGACCGGCCGGCCGGTCTGGCCGACCTTCCGCGACGGCTGGGAGGTCGACCGGGTGACCGCCGCCGCCCTGCGCTCCGCCCGCGAGCGCGCCTGGGTGCGGATCGCGGACGTGTGAGGGTCAGCCGCGCAGCCGTGACCGGGCCGTCGGCGACAGCAGGGCGACCTCTGGCGGCCGGGCCAGATGCGGCCGCAGCGCCTCGGCGAAGCCGGGAGCCGCGGCGTGGCGCTCATAGGTGGCCCGGTCCGGGAAGCGGGAGAACCAGACGAAGACCCGCGCGTCCTCCCGCACCGGCAGGGCCGGGAAGCCGTTCTCGCCGTGCTCCCTCACGAAGCTCGCCAGGATCGGCACGCCGGCATCGCCCAGCATCGGCGCCAGGACGGTCTCGAACATCTCGGGGAATTCGGCCTCGGCCTCAGGCAGAAGATGCCAGGTTGTGGCCATGATGATCCCATCGTTGCCGGAGGCAGGGCGGTCAGGGCCGAGCAGGAAGCCCGAGTCCGGACGCGCCGGCCGCAGCAGCAGCACGTCGTCCGAATCGATCATGGTGGCGTTGGCAGCGCTGCGATGCGCCTGCCACACCGGCCCGTCATAGAAGGCCCGCAGCGACTCGGTCCGCGACCGCAGGTCCGGGAAGCCGCGCAGCCAGACGAAATGGTCGGGCACGCCGAGGTCGCGGAACTGGCCGATGACGTCGATCCCGACCGCCTCCTGCGTCTCCACGAACTCCCGGTCGAACAGCGTGATCAGCACATCGCGCTGCCCCGGATGCAGCGTGTAGCGCCGCAACTCCACGACCGGGCTGAAGGTCCCACTTTGCATGATCGCCTCCTGTTATCAGAACAGACCGGTTGCCCGGTTTTAGAACAGACTGATTGTCCGGTTGGGTCAATATGTTACGGTGGGGCATGACCGAGAGCGAAAGCCGGCGAAAGCGCAGCTATGACCCCGAGGGGATGCGGCGGCGCCTGCTGGATGTGGCGGCGGAGGCGTTCCAGTCCCGCGGCTACCAGGCCACCGGCATGCATGAGCTGATGCGCGAGGCCGGGGTGACCGGCGGCGCGCTTTATCACCATTTCCCGACCAAGAAGGCGCTCGGCCTCGCCATCATCCGCGACCGGGTGGCGGCGGAGGTTGAGGAGACCTGGATCGAGCCGGTCCGCACGGCGCCGGACGCGATCGACGGCATCGTCGGCGTGTTCGACCGGATCGCCGCCGGGCTGCGTCGGCGCGGCGCCGTCTCCGGCTGCCCGCTGAACAACCTGGCGCTGGAGCTGTCGCTGGCCGATCCGGAGTTCCGCACGGCGACGCAGGCGGTGTTCGAAGCCTGGCGGGCGGCGATCGCGGCTCGGCTGCGCGCCGACCAGGCGGCCGGCCGGCTGGTCCCGGCGGATGCCGACGACCTCGCCGCCTTCATCGTCGCCGCCTATTCCGGGGCGATGGCCCAGGCCAAGGCGCAACAGGATGCCGCCCCGCTGGAAGCCTGCGCGCGGCAGTTGATACGGTATCTGAAAGGGCTGCGGTCCGGCGCCTAGAGGCTGTCGCGCTCAACCAGGGTGATGTCGAACAGCCGGCCCTGGATCGGGTGGTCGGGATCGGCCAGGCGGGCGGCGATCTGGTCGATGGCGTGGCGCACCATCTCGGCCATGGGTTGGCGGACCGTGGTCAGGCGATAGCTCGGCCAGGAGGCCAGCTTCATGTCGTCGAAGCCGACGATGCTGATGTCCTGCGGCACGGCGAGGCCGCGCTCGCGGCAGGCATCGAAGGCGCCGAGCGCCAGGATGTCGTCGCCGCAGAACACCGCCTGCGGCCGGTGCCGGTCGAGCACAGCGTGCATGCCGCGGCGGCCATGCTCATGCGAATAGTCGCCGGCGAACTCTACAGCCATCGGCTGCAGTCTCGCCGCTTCCAGCCCCTGAGAGAAGCCCGCGGCACGGTCGATCGACGACGAATCGGTCCCGGCCCCGCCGAGGAAGGCCAACTGCCGCAGGCCGCGCGCCAGCATCGCTTCGGCGACCAGGCGCCCGCCGGCGACATTGTCGACCGTCACCACCGGCACCGCCGCCCCCGCCCGGCCGAACACATGCACCACCGGCAGCCCGGCGCGGGCGCAGGACTCCGCAAAGCCCTCGGGCGGCGCGGAGGTGGCGATCAGCACGGCGTCGACGCTGTATTGCAGCATCATGTCGAGGGCGGAGTCGGCGCCGCCATCCTCCGACAGGTTGGCGATCAGCGGCCGCAGCCCGCGCCGCTGCAGCTCCCGCGTGAACAGGTCGAACACGTCCATGAAGGCGGGGTTGGCGAAATGGCTCGAGACCAGCCCGACCAGCTCGGTCCGGCCGGTCATCAGGCTGCGCGCCAGCTGGTTGGGGCGGTAGCCCAGCGCCTCCGCCGCCGCCAGGACGCGGGCCCGCATCCGGGGCGAGACGCTGGCGTCCTTGGTGAAGGTGCGGGAGACGGCGGAGATCGAGACGCCGGCCGCTTCCGCGACCTGCTGCGCCGTGGCCCGCTCGGCGCCGCTGGCCCGATGCCGGCTGCTGGTGGAGCGCCTCACGCGGTCACGACCCGCCCGAGGAGGGGCGCAGGAGCTTACGAATAGGTCCGCAGCAGCCCGACCAGGCGGCCCTGGATGCGGACGCGGTCGGTGGGCAGGTAGCGGGTCTCGTAGGCCGAATTGGCGGCCTCCAGCCCGATCGAGGCGCCCTTCTTGCGCAGCCGCTTCAGCGTCACCTCGTTGTCGTCGACCAGGGCGACGACGATGACGCCGGGATCGGCCGCGTCGCAGCGCTTGATGATGACGGTGTCGCCGTCCAGGATCCCGGCCTCGACCATGCTGTCGCCGGCGACCTCCAGGGCGTAGTGCTCGCCCGGGCCGAGCAGCGAGGCCGGCACCTCGGCGTAGTTGGAATGGTCGCGCAGCGCCTCGATCGGCATGCCGGCGGCGATCCGGCCGTAGAGCGGCAGGCGGACGCCGAGCTCGGGGTTGCTGAGATCGGCGCGCTCCAGCTTGCGGCCGGGCAGGGCGACGTCGGAGCGCACGGGCCGGAAGGGAACGACATTGTCATCCTCGGCCGTCGTCGCCGGCGTGTCCGACTTCAGGCAGTCCGGCAGACGCAGCACTTCCAGCGCCCGAGCCCGATGCGGCAGTCGCCGAATAAAACCGCGCTCCTCAAGGCCGGTGATCAGTCGATGGATGCCCGATTTCGACTTCAGGCTCAGGGCATCCTTCATCTCGTCGAAGGAAGGACTGACGCCGTCCGCCTCCAGACGGCGGTGAACGAACAACAACAACTCCTGTTGCTTTCGCGTCAGCAAGGCATCCTCCGTTCGCAGAGGCCGCGGCGCGGCCGAATCCCTGGAGAGAACATTAGGAGGAACAAAACAAAAACACAAGCGCCTAACTGTGGCGCTGTCCGTTCTTTACTTCCTTGTAACGATCGGCGCGTCAGATGCCGTCGCCGAACAGCACCGCCCCCACCGCCTCGCCGCGCGCCGCGGCCGGGGCATGGGGCGGGCGGATCACCAGCCCGTCGGCCGCGGCCAGCAGCGACAGCATCGAGCTGTCCTGGGCCGGGAACGGAGTGGCGACATAACCGGAATCCGTCCGCTCGATCCGGGCCCGCAGGTAATCCTCGCGCCGGTCATTGGCCGGCAGGTCGCGGCCCAGTGTCGCGGCGACGCGATTCTCCGGCGACTCCGCGCCCTGCAGGGCCCACAGCACCGGGCGCAGGAACAGCCAGCCGCAGACCATGGTCGAGACCGGGTTGCCGGGCAGGCCGAGCAGCGGCGTGTCGTCGAGCCGGCCGAACATCAGCGGCTTGCCCGGCCGCATCGCGATGGTCCAGAAGTCGAGCGCCAGGCCGCGTTCGCCGAGCACCGAGCGGATCAGGTCGTGCTCGCCGACCGAGGCGCCGCCGGTGGTGACGATCAGGTCGGCGCCGCGGGCGCCGGCGGCCAGCGCCGCCAGGGAGTCGGCATTGTCGCGGGCGATGCCGAGATCGACCGGCTCGCCGCCGCAGCTGCGGATCAAGGCCGCCAGGGCATGGCTGTTGGAGCTGACGATCTGGCTCGGCCCCAGCGCCTCGCCGGGCAGCACGATCTCGTCGCCGGTCGCCAGCACCGCCACGCGGGGGCGGCGGCGCACATGCAGCCAGGGATGGTTGGTTGAGGCGGCGATGCCGATGTCGCGTGCGGTCAGGCGCCGGCCGGGCTGCAGCAGCACGTCGCCGGTCCGGAAATCGAGCCCGGCCTTGCGCACATGGCGGCCGGCGGCGACGCCCTCGCGCACCGTCACCCGGTCGCCGTCGGCGTCGGTGTCCTCCTGCAGCACCACGGCGTCGGCGCCATCGGGCAGCGGCGCGCCGGTGAAGATGCGGACGCATTGCCCGGGGCCGACCGTGCCCTCGAAGCGGCCGCCGGCCGGGACCTGGCCGATCCGGCGCAGCGTCGCGGGGACGGAAGCGACATCGGCGGCCCGCACCGCCCAGCCATCCATGGCCGAGACGTCGAGCGGCGGCTGGGTCAGCCGCGCCGCCACCGGCTCGGCCAGGATGCGCCCCAGCCCGGCGGGCAGCGGCACGGTCTCGGCCGGCAGGGCGGCGAAGGCGGAGAGGATGCGGGCGCGGGCCTCGGCGACCGGGATCATGGCTGGGCCTCGTATGTGCCTGACCGCCCGCCGGATTTGTGCAGCAGCCGCAGGTCGGTCACGACCATGCCGCGGTCCACCGCCTTGCACATGTCGTAGACGGTCAGGGCGGCGACGGAGGCGGCGGTCAGCGCCTCCATCTCCACCCCGGTGCGGTGGGTGACCTTGACCGTGGCCTCGATCTCGACCCGGCTGTGCTCGGCGTCGCAGCGCAGCGCCAGCTCGACGCTGGACAGCGGCAGCGGGTGGCACAGCGGGATCAGCTCGGCGGTGCGCTTGGCGGCCATGATGCCGGCGATGCGGGCGATGCCCAGCACGTCGCCCTTGGCATGGCCGCCGGCGGCGATCAGCGCCAGCGTCTCCGGCTTCATCTCGACCCGGCAGCCGGCCCGCGCCACCCGCACCGTTGCCTCCTTGGCGGAGACGTCGACCATGCGGGCCTGGCCGGCCGCATCGAAATGGGTCAGCTCGCCGGTCATGCCGCCGAGGATCTCGCGGCCGGCGTCAGCAGCGCCCGGGTGGCGGCGGCGACGTCGTCGTGCCGCATCAGGCTTTCGCCGATCAGGAAGGTGGTGGCGCCGGCGCGGGCCATCCGGGCCAGGTCGGCCGGGGCGGACAGGCCGCTCTCGGAGACCAGCAACCGGTCGCCCGGGACCTGCGCCGCCAGCGCCTCGGTGGTGGCGAGGTCGACCTGCAGGGTCTTGAGGTTGCGGTTGTTGATGCCGAGCAGCGGCGAGCGGAGTTTCAACGCCCGGTCCAGCTCGGCCGCGTCATGCACCTCGACCAGCACGTCCATGCCGGCGTCGATGGCCGCCTGTTCCAGCTCGCGCGCGGTGGCGTCGTCCAGCGCCGCCATGATCAGCAGGATGCAGTCGGCGCCCAGCGCCCGGGCCTCGACGATCTGGTAGGGGTCGACCATGAAGTCCTTGCGCAGCACCGGCAGCTCGACGGCGTTGCGGGCGGCGGTCAGGTACTCGTCGGCGCCCTGGAAATAGGGCACGTCGGTCAGCACCGACAGGCAGCTGGCGCCGCCGTCGCGATAGGCGCGGGCGAGGGCGGGCGGGTCGAAGTCGGGGCGGATCAGCCCCTTCGACGGCGAGGCCTTCTTGATCTCGGCGATCAGGCCGTAGCGGCCTTCAGCCTGCGCCCGGCGCAGCGCGGCGACGAAGCCGCGCGGCGGCGCGGCGCGGTCGGCCAGGCGGCTGATCTCGGCCGGCGGCACCGCCGCCTTGCGGGCCTCGATGTGCCGCCGCTTGTCGGCGACGATGCGGGTGAGGGTGTCGCTCATGATGCGTCCCGGGCCGTTCCCTGGCTGGTGATGCGGGCCAGCCGCTCGAGCACGCGGGCGGCCGACCCGTCGTCGATGGTGCGGGCCGCGAGGGCGGCGCCATCCGGCAATGTGGCCACGCGATCGGCGATGATGAAACAGGCTGCGGCGTTAAGCAGCACGATGTCGCGATAGGCGCCGTGCGCCCCGCCCAGCACGGCGCGTAGGGCGGCGGCGTTGGTGGCCGGATCGCCGCCCTTGAGGTCCTCGGGCACGGCGCGGCGCAGCCCGGCATCCTCCGGCGTCACGGTCAGGCGCCGGATCTGGCCGCCGCGCAGCTCGGCCACCGCGGTCGGGCCGGTGGTGGTCATCTCGTCCAGGCCGTCGCTGCCATGCACCACCCAGGCGGTCTCGCTGCCCAACTGGTTCAGCGCCTGCGCCACCGGCTCGACCCAGGCCTCGGCGAAGACGCCGAGCAGCTGGCGCTTGACCCCGGCCGGGTTGGCCAGGGGGCCGAGCAGGTTGAAGATGGTGCGGGTGCCCAGCTCCTGCCGCGCCGGGCCGACATGGCGCATGGCGCTGTGGTACAGCGGCGCGAACAGGAAGCCGATCTGGGTCTCCCACAGCGCCTCGCGCATCACCTCCGGCGGCGCCTCGACATTGACGCCCAGCTCGGCCAGCACATTGGCCGCGCCGGTCAGGCTGGAGGCGGCGCGGTTGCCGTGCTTGGCCACCGGTACCCCGGCGCCGGCCAGCACGAAGGAGACGGCGGTCGAGACGTTGAACGAACCGGAATTGTCGCCGCCGGTGCCGCAGCAGTCGATGGCGCCGTCCGGCGCGTCGATTGTCATCGCCTTGTCGCGCATCACCCGGGCGGCGGCGGCGATCTCCTCCGGCGTCTCGCCGCGGACGCGCAGCGCCATCAGGAAGCCGCCGATCTGCGCCGGCGTGGCCTCGCCGGACATGATGATCTCGAAGGCGGCGCGGGCGTCGGCGGCGTCCAGCGGCCGGCCGAGCGCTGCCTTGGCGAGGAATGGTCGCATCTCGGTGGTCATGCCGCGTTCCGCCGCTCGGCGATGGCCAGGAAGTTCTGCAGGATCTTGTGGCCGAACTGCGAGGCGATGCTCTCCGGGTGGAACTGCACGCCGTGGATCGGCAGGGTCCGGTGCCGCAGCGCCATGATCACCCCGTCCGCGGTCCAGGCCGTGGCCTCCAGGCTGTCCGGCATGCTGTCCGGCGCGATCGTCAGCGAGTGGTAGCGGGTGGCCTCGAAATTGTCCGGCAGCCCGGCCAGCACGCCGCCGCCATGATGGTGCACCGGGCTGATCTTGCCGTGCATCGGCTCCGGCGCGCGGACGATCCGGCCGCCGAAGACCTGGCCGATCGCCTGGTGGCCGAGGCAGACGCCGAACACCGGCACCCGGCCGGCGGCGGCCCGGATCAGGTCCATGCAGATGCCGGCCTTGTCGGGATCGCAGGGGCCGGGTGAGAGGACGATGCCGTCGGGCCGCAGCGCCAGCGCCTCGTCGACCGTCAGCGCGTCGTTGCGGCGGACCTCGGTGTCGGCCCCGAGCTCGCCGAGGTAATGCACCAGGTTGTAGGTGAAGCTGTCGTAGTTATCGATCAGCAGAAGCATGGGAGTCGCCCTTTCGAGGCGTGGGATTGGGGAGGAGCGGCGGGAATCCGGCCGTCCTCACCATCGATGCAGCAGGGGGCGATGCTGCTGCGAAAGGATGCGATCTCTAGACATGACCCATGGGCCGGTTGCCGTTGCGCGGCCGGTTGGCGAAGCGTACCGCATCTTCGGCGGCGCGCACCAGCGCCCGCGCCTTGTTGCGGGTCTCCTGGTACTCCCCCTCCGGGCTGCTGTCGGCGACGACGCCGCCGCCGGCCTGGATGTACAGGGTCTCGTCCTTCACCACCGCGGTGCGCAGGGCGATGCAGGTGTCCATGTCGCCATTGGCGCCGAAATAGCCCATCGCCCCGGCATAGATGCCGCGGCGCGCCACCTCCAGCTCCTCGATGATCTCCATCGCCCGCACCTTCGGCGCGCCGCTGGTGGTGCCGGCCGGGAAGCCGGCGGCCAGCGCCGCCACCACGTCCTGGCCCGGTGCGATCCGGCCGACGACGTTGGAGACGATGTGCATGACGTGGGAGTAGCGCTCGACGATGAAGCGGTCGGTCACCTTGACCGAGCCGATCTGCGACACCCGGCCGACATCGTTGCGGCCGAGGTCCAGCAGCATCAGATGCTCGGCCCGCTCCTTCGGGTCGGCCAGCAGGTCCTGCTCCAGCGCCACATCCTCCTCCGGCGTGGCGCCGCGTGGGCGGGTGCCGGCGATCGGGCGGATGGTGACCTCGCCGTCGCGCAGCCGGACCAGGATCTCCGGGCTCGACCCGACGATGGCGAAGTCGCGGAAGTTCTGGAACACCAGGAAGGGCGACGGGTTCAGCCGCCGCAGCGCCCGGTACAGGGCGAAGGGCGGCAGGGTGAAGGGCAGGGAGAAGCGCTGCGACAGCACCACCTGGAAGATGTCGCCGGCGCGGATGTACTCCTTCGCCCGCTCGACCACCGCGTGATACTCCTCCCGCGTCATGTTCGAGCTCGGCTCGGGCAGGGCCGGCAGGGTGCCCTCGGCCGCGGCTTCGCGGTGCGGCAGGCTGGATTCGAAGCGGGCGACCACGTCCGACAGCCGTTCGCACGCCGCCTCATGTGCCTTCTCCGCCGTCACCGCCGGGTCCGGGAACACCGGGGTGACGATGGTGACCACGTCGGCGATGGTGTCGAAGACGCAGACGATGGTCGGCCGCATCATGATCGAATCCGGCACGCCCAGCGTGTCCGGATTGGTGTCCGGCAGCGACTCCATCTGCCGGACCATGTCGTAGCCGAGATAGCCGAACAGCCCGGCGGCCAGCGGCGGGAAGCCGCGCGGCAAATCGATCCGCGATTCCGCGATCAGCCCGCGCAGGCTGTCGAGCGGCGCCTGCGCCACCGGCTCGAACGTGTCGAGGTCGGCGAGCGCCTTGCGGTTGATCTCGACCGCGTCGCCGCGGCAGCGCCAGATCAGGTCGGGGCGCAGCCCGATGGCGCTGTAGCGGCCGCGGATGGCGCCGCCCTCGACCGATTCGAGCAGGAAGGAATAGGGCTCGTCCCCGGCCAGCTTGAGCATGGCCGAGACCGGGGTGTCGAGATCGGAGACGAGGCGGGTCCAGACGACCTGGGGCTTGCCGGCGCGGTAGGTGTCGGCGAAGGCGTCAAAAGCCGTGGAATCCGGCATGGCGGTGACCTGCGATGATGGGGGTGGGGCGGGCGAGGGCGGAACGGTCGTCGCCGCCACGCCATCGCTCTCCGCCGCCCGCCCGGAGTCCCCCGGCCGCAGCCCTCGCATCCGCCGGCCAGCGCCATCCCTTCACCTCTCCTTGGGGAGAGGTCGAAATCGCGCAGCGATTTCGGGTGAGGGGGCGCTGCGACGCCGCGAGGGGGATCATCGACATCATTCCTGGTAGTTCAGCCGGGCGAGGACCGCCTGGTCGACCGTGACTCCATAGCGGGCGCGCAGCGCCTGGTCCAGGCCGCCGCCGACATCGACCGCGAGGCCGCGCCGCAGGTCCTGCTTCACCGCGGCTTCGGCCGCGGCGTCCGGCTTGGCCGGCTCGACCTTGATCAGGCGGGCGACGACCCGGCCGCCCGGTGTCTCCGCGGTGGCAGTGCTGCCGACCTTGGCCGCGAACAGGTCACGCACCAGCCCTGCGGGAACGGCGCCGGCATTGCTGCCGTCGCGCAGCAGCGCCGGGGTCTCGGCATATTGCCCGCCGACCGCCTTGGCGACATCGGCCGCGGCCTCGCCGGCGGACAGTCGCTTGGCGACGTCGGCGGCCAGGGCCGTGGCGGCATCGGCCTGCTTCTGCTCGGTCCAGGCGGCGGCGACCTCGTCCCGCACCTTGGCCAGCGGCTCGGTCGCCGGCGGCACGATGCTGTCGACCCGGACGATGAAGGAGGTCTTGTCGTCGATCGTGCCCATCGGGCTGACATCGTTCTGCTGCAGCTGGAAGGCGGCCTGCAGGATCGGCGCCTGGCCGGGCAGCGGCGGCAGCGGCTGGCCGCTCTGGGTGGTGCCGTCCTGGGCCACGGCCGGGACCGCGGTGACGGTGAAGCCGAACTCCTGCGCCGCCTTGTCGATCGGCACATTGTCGGCCAGCGCGTCCTCGAACTTGTTGGCGGCGTCGTACAGGGCGTCGGCCGCCTTGCTCTGCTTCAGCTGGGCCTCGATCTCGGCCCGCACCTCCTCGAACGGCACGGTGCGGGCGGGCTGGACCCCGGTCAGCACCAGCACGTGCCAGCCGAAGGGCGACTGCACCGGGTCGGTCGCCTGGCCCTCGGCCAGGGTGAAGGCCGGGTCGGCCAGGGCCGGGATCGGCATGGCGGTCTTGGCGGTGAAGTCGACCGGGATCAGCTTGACCGCGGCGTTGCCGGACTCGTCCACTGCCTGCTGCACCGCCTTGCCGCCGCGCACCGCCGCGGCGATCTGGTCGGCCAGCTCCTTGGTCGGGGCGATCACCTGATCGAAGCGCCGCATCTCCGGCTTCTGGTAGTTCGCCTGGTCCTTGTCATAGGCGGTGCGGGCCTCGTCCTCCGACACCGTGACGGTCTTGGCGAACTCGTCGGTGTTCAGCAGCACGACGCTCAGCGTCCGGTACTCCGGCGACTGGAACTTGTCGCCGTGATCCTTGTGATAGGCCTCGAGATCGGCCTGGGTCGGCTGCGGCACGCCGGTCTGGTCGGCGTTGCGCAGCGTGACCGTGTCGGCCACCCGCGCCTCGCGGCGGTACTTGTAGATCGGGTCGACCAGGGCCTGCGGCGGCTCGGCGCCGCTGAACAGCGCCCGCATCACCTGCTGCTGCTGCATCTGGCCGCGCTGGCCGGCGATAAAGCCGGCCTCGTTCTCACCGATCGACTGCAGGAACCGCAGGAACAGGTCCCGGCTGAACTGGTTGGTGGCCGGGTCGCGGAACTGCGGGGCGGCGCGCACGGCATCGGCGACCGCGTCGGTCGACAGGTCATAGCCGAGATCGGCGGCCAGCTGGTCGAACAGGAAGCCGGAGATCATGTTGTCCAGCACGCGCTGCGGGAAGCCGAGCTGCTGGGCGACGGAGAGCGGGATCTGCTGGCTCTGGGCGATCGAGCGGAACTGGGTGTCGAGCTGCCCCAGGCTGATGGTCACGTCGCCGACCGTGGCCACGGTGTCGGACTGGCCCCGGTTGCGGAAGATGTCGCCGATGCCCCAGACCGCGAAGCTCAGGATCAGGAGGACGAACAGCACCTTGACGACGACGGAGCCGACCTTGTGGCGGAGAAGCTGCAGCATGACGACCGTGAACAAAGGGCGGGGCCGCGCCGGTCTCCCGGGCGGTCAGGGCGCGCATCATAGGTGCGGCCTTCCCGGGCAGCAATGCACAAGGAGTGCTGTGGCGTCATGGCGTCGGGGTTGGTACATGAAGGACGACATCGAGGACCAGCGGGAGAGAGGCCGATGGCGCGCAAGCTGATCGCGGGCAACTGGAAGATGAACCTGCTGCGCGACGAGGGCACGGCGCTGGCCCGCGACCTCGCTTTGCGCCTGGCCCGCACGGTCGACCCGGCCTTCGACCTGCTGATCTGCCCGCCGGCCACCATCATCGCGCCGATCGCCGATGCGGTGCAGGGCAGCGGCCTCCAGGTCGGCGGCCAGGACTGCCACACCGCGCAGGACGGCGCCCACACCGGCGACATCGCGGCGCGGATGCTGGCCGATCTCGGCTGCAGCCACGTCATCGTCGGCCATTCCGAGCGGCGGCAGGACCATGGCGAGATCGACCTGGTGGTGGCCGAGAAGGCGGCGGCAGCGCAGGCCGAGGGGCTGGTCGCGATCATCTGCGTCGGCGAGACCGAGGCGGAGCGCAACGCGGGCCGGGCGCTGCAGGTGTGCAGCCGGCAGATCGCCGGGTCGCTGCCGCGCGGCGCGACGGCGGAGAACACGGTGATCGCCTATGAGCCGGTCTGGGCCATCGGCACCGGCCGCACCCCGACCGTGGCCGACGTCGCCGAGGTGCACGCCCATATCCGCGCCGCGCTCGGCGCCCATGTCCCGTCCGAGGCCGCGGGCATCCGCATTCTCTATGGCGGCTCGGTCAAGCCCGGTAACGCGGCCGAGCTGCTGGCGGTGCCGAATGTCGACGGCGCCCTGGTCGGCGGCGCCAGCCTGAAGGCCGATGATTTCTGGGCCATCGCCCAGGCCAGCATCGGCTGATCCGCTTCGGCCAGCATCGTCGTTGCATAGGGGCGGGGCCATGGTTATAGTCCCGCCCGCTCGCCCCCGGCACTGTCCGGCGGCGGCGCACGGTCGGAGCGTAGCGCAGCCTGGTAGCGCACTTGCATGGGGTGCAAGGGGTCGCGAGTTCGAATCTCGCCGCTCCGACCAATTTTCTTCCGGATCCAAGTCATGCTCGTCGCCCTCGACTGGGGAACCTCCTCGCTCCGCGCCTGGCTGCTCGACGCCGACGGCGCCGTGCGGGACGAGGCCGCGGCCCCGCTCGGCATCCTCAAGGTCCCCGGCGGCGATTTCGACGCCGTGTTCCGCCAGATCGCGGAAAAGTGGCACCCCACCGCCGCCATCGCCTGCGGCATGATCGGCAGCCGCCAGGGCTGGGCCGAGGCGCCCTATGCGAACTGCCCGGCCGACGCCGCGGCGCTGGTCGCCGGCCTGATCGAAATCCCGACCTCGCTCGGCATCAGCCTCCGAATCGTCCCCGGCGTCAGCCGGATCGACGCCGACGGCATCCCCGACGTGATGCGCGGCGAGGAGGTGCAGATCCTCGGCGACGCGCCGGCGACCGGCCGCCGCCTCTACGTCCTGCCCGGCACGCACAGCAAATGGGCCCTGGCCGAGGACGGCCGCATCGCCTGGTTCGCCACCTCGATGACCGGCGAGGCCTTCGCCGTGCTGGCCGAGCACAGCATCCTGGGCCGGCTGATGGACGGCCGCGCCTATGACCAGCCGGCCTTCCGCCGCGGCCTTGCCGTGGGCGCCTCGGCCGGCGGCGGCCTGCTGCGCCGGCTGTTCAGCGCCCGCACCCTCGGCCTGTTCGGCGAGCTGGAGCCGAAGGCGGCGGGATCCTATCTCTCCGGCCTGCTGATCGGGGCCGAGGTGGCCGACGCCCGCGCCACCGTGGCGGCCGCCACCGGCGCCGCGCCGGACGAGGTGACCATCGTCGGCGGCGCCGAGCTGTCGGCCCGCTACGCCGAAGCGATCGAGGCGGCGGGTCTGCGCAGCCGAATCGCCCCGGCCGACACCACGGTCAAGGCGCTGTGGCGCCTGGCCAAGCATGCGGAGCTGGTGTGACATGAGCGTCTCCCTGCACGACGCCCTCGCCGGGCTGCCTTTGGTCGCCATCCTGCGCGGCGTCAAGCCCGACGAGGTCGAGGCCATCGGCGCCGCCCTGGTCGAGGCCGGGTTCCGCTGCATCGAGGTGCCGCTGAACTCGCCGCAGCCCTTCGACAGCATCCGCCGCCTGGCCGACCGCTTCGGCCAGCAGGCGCTGATCGGCGCCGGCACGGTGCTGAAGCGCGAGGACGTGGCCCGGGTGCAGGCGTCGGGCGGCCGGCTGATCGTGATGCCGCATGCCGATGTCGAGGTGATCGCCGAGGCGAAGCGTCTGACCCTGGTCTGCGCCCCCGGCGCCGCCACCCCGACCGAGGCCTTCGCGGCGCTGAAGGCCGGGGCCGATGCGGTGAAGATCTTCCCGGCCGAGGCGGTCCCGCCCGCGGTGGTCAAGGCCTGGCGGGCGGTGGTCCCGGCCGCGGTGCCGCTGATCGCGGTCGGCGGCATCACGCCGGACCGGATGGCGGCCTATCGCGACGCCGGCACCACCGGCTTCGGCCTCGGCTCCGCCCTCTACAAGCCCGGCATGACCGCGGCCGATGTCGCCGCCACCGCCGCCGCCTTCGCCCAGGCCTGGCGGGCGCTGCAGGGCTGACGAGCGCACCAGCCGTCGAGGCTGAGGCAGGGCCGCTGCAACCCCGCAGTTCGCCGCCTCCGCCCTGACCGCTGTTCCCCTGCGGGACGCATGGCCGCACACTCCGTGCGGCGAGGGCGAAGGGCAGGGGGCCGGCGGTGGCGGACAGCATCATCTACGCGCACTCCCTTCCCGGCGAGGCGATGGACCGCTGGGAAAGGCTGACGGATCACCAGGAGGCGGTCGCGGCCCTGGCGGCGGAGTTCGCCGCCGTGTTCGGCTGGGCGGAGGTGGCCCGGCTGGCCGGCCGCCTGCACGACATCGGCTCGTCGGGAACGCGCCCTTTCCAGACATTTTTTAGCGCCTCGATAACGGACATCCGCCTATCCCGTTGGATCCAGCCTGTCCCCGGCCGGGTTTGCCCGGCTGAAAACGCGCCGTCTCGACCTTGGTCGCAGACCGTTTGGAGGCGCTAGCGATGAAGAGCCTCATAGGTGTCGACTGGCGCCGGTTCGTCGTCGAAACCACTGTCCCAACGGATCGGACCGTCAGGCGGGAAGATCAGCAGCGACAGCGCAAGGTCGTGATAGTCGTCAAAAAGCACGGACTCAAAGACAGGCTCGCGCTTGTTCCAGACGCCAGCGGGATGTTCGAGGTCGGTGCAACCGGAAGCGGGACCGAGAGCCGCGAGAGACTGCTCGGGCAGGGGGATCGTCTCCTGCTTGGCGCGGAAAAAGACCCCAGACTTGAAGAGCGGGTCGCTGGCACGGGCCCAATCAATAAAACCGTTCGTGCTGACCACCAGCATTGCGCGGCGCGAGGTTGTTTCGAGCCATTTCAATACCGCGGCCGTGATCGAGACCTCATAGCGATCTCGGAGAGGCTTGAATTGCGCAAAAGTCGGGCGACGGAAGTTAGCGGTCTGCACACGGAAGTCATCCGGTGGCATCAACACCATCGAGGCGAAACGGTTCGCCTCCGATTCCATCCTGCCGTATTCGGAATTCCATGCCCACATGTCGCGCCTTGAACAGTATATCGGATCTCCGCTTAGGTGGCGGTGAAGCAGGTAATGCCCGAATTCGTGCGCAAGCGTGAAGTTGATCCTGCCCTTTGAGCTCAGGCCGGCGTTGTAGAATATTCCCCACTCACCATTACCTTTGGGGATTAGCGCGCCCTCGAATTTTCCATCGAACTTGCTGCCTTGAACGGCAGTGATGGGTTCCTTCGGAAAGAGGTTTCGCGAGTATTCAGTCGCGATAGGAGCAATCCTGATTGGGAAGCGCGGAACTTTCTGGATCTCGGTCGCAGCCTTGATGACGGCTGACACCCGCGTGGCCCAGCCATCGCAGGTTGTCGGCAACTTCATTTTTTTTGGGCCCACGCGTCGATCATGTCCATGATCCGACTTTTGTCGCCGTCGTCGAGGCGGTTAAACTTGCGGAAGAAAACTTCCTTCACCTGCTCGTCGTCGAAGCTGGCTTTATCATCGAGTAAATATTCGGTAGTGATATCCAGAACCCTGGCAATATCGATGAGCTTTTCGGCCGACGGTTTGCGTTCTGGTCGGTTCTCAAGCTCCCACAGATAGCTCTTGCTCGCACCGGACTTGGTTGCCAGATCGTCGAGCGACCAAGCGTTCTTCTTTCTGAAATATTTGAGCTTCTCGCTAAGCGTTGTAGGCATGTTCCGGCTGAATCCATAGTCTTCGCAATAGCTCGCTCTGTTCGATATATACCGGACAAAGTCGGCCTTGACAAGCGAACCTCTTGTTCGATATACCGAACAAAATCGTGACAATGGATCGCCAATGCCCCGCGGAAAGCTCAATCTTCATGCCGGAAAACCGGGAGCCCAGTCTTCCGGCCGCCAGCGCACCGCTGCGCCGGCGGATGCCGTGTCGGCTGTCAAGCTTGCGCGTGGTGTCCCGGAATTGACGAAGATCACTTTGGCGGCACGGTCAGCTGGTCGGTGTCAGTTTCGCGGCTGCAACAAGTTTCTCTATGAGCACGCGCTGACGAAGGAACCCGGCAACTTCAGCGAAGCCGCACACATCGTAGCCTTTCGGCGTGAGGGGCCGCGAGGCGATGACCCTGAGCGGCCCATCGACATCAACGGCATCGAAAACCTGATGCTGCTCTGCGCGGAGTGCCACCATAACGTCGACACCCACCCCAATCAGTACCCCCGTGACGAGCTGATCACGCACAAGCGAGAGCATGAAGCCCGTATCAGCATGCTGGCGGAATTTGGCCCCGAGCTACGCACGAACGTGTTGACGTTGAAGAGCCGGATCGGCGAGCGCATTGTCGAAATCGGCAACGATGAGGTGACGGTCGCGTTGCGGCCTCGATACCCCGCATCTTCATCCTTCCGTGTAATAGATCTCACCCAGCTTGGGGACGAGGCGGGTGCCGATTACTATCCTCTCGCCACGCGCCGCATCCGCGAGCAGACCCGCGAGATGTATGCCGATGGCGTCCCGTTTGATGCCGTCAAGCACCTGTCAGTCTTCGGGCTTGCACCTATCCCATTGCTTGTGGTGCTCGGCAGCGTGCTCAGCAACACCGTTCCAACCGATTTATTCCAGAGCCACCGCGACAAGCCGAACCGATGGACTTGGTACGTGGACGGGGAGCCCGTTCGCTACGCTTGCAGCCTCATTCGTAGAGGAACGGCGTCGGGCAATGTTGCTGTGCTTTTGTCGCTTAGCGGTACAGTCGCGGAAGGAGTGTTGCCTCTGAACATCGACGCGACCTTCTCGCTATATCACTTCACGCTCCAGGGTGCGACGCCCAACCCCGGTTTCCTTCGCAGACGCGACGATCTTGAGGCCTTCCGACTCGCATACCGCCAGTTGTTGGCTGACATCGTCAGAGAGAACCCGGGTCTGGGCGTGATCCACCTATTCCCAGCAGTTCCCGCACCTGTCGCAATTGCTCTCGGCTTTGACTTGTTGCCCAAGGCACACCCGGCCTTGGCCATCTACGACTTCGACAAACGGGTGGCCGGTTTTACAGAAAGGACCAGGGTGAATCAGTATGAGTGACAACGACTATCTGCAGGATCTTTTGAAGAGCCAGGAGCTCGAAGAGGGCTGCGACGAGCTCGATGCTCTGGACACGGAGCGTGACAAGGTCGACGATCTTCTCAAGGAAGCCTTTCCCACTAGCAATCCAAATTTCACGCACGGTGGCTCTCGGGCAAAGGGCACCATGATCCGGGAAGACTATGACCTCGACGAGGTCTGTTACTTTGATCACGACGACACTGGCCCTGGCGACACGCTTGAGGAGATCTATGAAAGCGTCGCAGCGGTGCTCGAGGAAAACTACATGGTTCGGCGCAAGCGCTCCGCACTGCGCCTTAAGACCAAGAGTGGCAAGGACCTGCGCATAGACGTGGTGCCCGGTCGGTACACGAGCGACGAGGGAACCGACGTTTTTCTTCACCAGAATGAAGGAGACAAGGAACGGCTCAAGACCAACCTCGAGGTTCAAATTGCGCACGTGCGCGACAGCGGCTGCACGGATGTGATCCAGTTGACGAAACTTTGGCGCACCCGCAACGCCATCGGGATCAAGACCTTCCCGCTTGAGCTACTGGTGATCGAGGTGCTCGACGGGAACAACGGCGGCAACCTTCAGGTGCGGTTCGAGCGCGTATTGAACGAGTTTGCCGACAATATCGATGACCTCTATATCGAAGACCCTGCGAATCCAACCGGCAATAACCTATCCCATGCTCTGACGGACGAACTTCGCCAGACCCTCGCGGACGTGGCGCGGGACACGATTGACGCTGCGGCCGAACATGGGTGGGAACACATCTTCGGCAAGCTCGAAATGAAGGCAACAACGCTCCCGAAAGTCGCGGCCCTTGGTGCTGCCGCCGCGGCGGTCGGCGGCGCCGCTCCACCCTGGGCTAGCGAGGACAAGTGACAAGCTGGTTCGAGAAGTCTCCCAGCCTTCTTGAGGAGCTTCGGCGCGATCTGCAGAATAACTACCCCACGCTGCATGCGCATATCCGGCACACGGGCGTCATTGTGGCCGGGACGTTTCCTCTCGTCGACGACGCTGGTGCCGTGATCGACCGCTACGCAGTCGAAGTTGTCTTGCCCGACACATATCCCCGCGCCCTGCCCAACGCGTGGGAGACAGGAGGACGTATCCCGCGCGAGATCGACCGCCACATCTATCCGAAAACTGGAGCGCTGTGTCTGGGCTTCCCGGCTGAGTTGTGCCTGATGCTGGCCGGAGACTTCACGGTTGGAAATTTCATCCGCAAGGCCTTGGTCCCGTACCTGCTAGGCAATAGCTTGGTGGAAGCTGGAGAACCTTGGCCCTTTGGCGAGAGTGCGCACGGGCTTATAGGCGCGCTTGAATTTTACAAACGCTGTCTTGGGACCGATGATCCGATAGTGATCGGCAAGTTTCTGCTCGACCTCGCCAACAACAAGGTACGAGGACACTGGACGTGCCCTTGCGGAAGCGGGAAGCCACTCCGGAAATGTCACGGCGAGCAGATATGGCTACTTCGTGACGTTCCATCCAATGTTCTATGCCACTCGATTGATGCAATGGTTTCGATTCTGAAGGCAAAGAGGAGTGGCTCGATGCCGCTTTGAAGGCTCGCGATGCTGTGACGGGGCCAGTTGCCGATGTTCCAGCTTCGGCGCGGGATCTGGATAGTCGCGAACGTCCGGTCCGGAGGAGCTCAGAAGGCCTTCCAACGTCCATAAAGGGGACAAACCGGCCTCCGCCCTGGTGGCGGGAACCGCCGCTGCCTTGAGGAATGTCCGGTTCGCAGGCGTCAGGACGGCGTTCAAATCTCGGCAATCGGAACGATCCGACCTTGAAAGGCCGGATCTGAGGAGCGGTCGCTGGTTCGATCCTGGTCCGGCTGATTGCGCCCTGCCGAGACGCCCCCCGGCTTGCCCAGGTGGGCCCACAGCGCCTCCCCGCGCCTGCGCTGCGTTGCGTCTTGTGGGGCACTCCGCTCCGGCGCGGGGCCCCTCCATGGGCTACCTGGACAAGCCTCCATTGTCCTCCGGTCATCCGGTCGGTTCCGCCTGATCAGGCTTGTCGGCTTTGCGCGTTCAAAGCGCCGGCGATCTGCTGCAGATCGAAAGCCGCAATAGCGGGGCAGGATGAACCCGATGGGCTGGTTTTGCTTGCATGACTAACCCGTTGGGTTATAAAATCCTCATGCAGACCGTGATCGAAGCCCCCACCTTCCAGCGCGGCGCCGAAGCCCTGCTGTCGGCTGACGATCACGTCGAGGCGCTGGCCTATCTGGCGGCGCATGCCCGGGACGGCGACGTCATCCCGGGCACCGGCGGCCTGCGGAAGCTGCGCATCGCGGCCAGCGGTCGCGGCAAGCGCGGCGGTGCCCGGGTGATCTATTACGTGATCAACCATGATGCGCCGATCTACGCCCTCGCGATCTATGCGAAGAACCAGAAGGACAATCTCACCGCGGCGGAAAGGAAGATCCTCGCCACCCTCGCCGCCGCGCTGAAGAAGGAGCACGCCAGATGAGCAAGCTGGGACAGGACCTGATCAAGGCCATGACCGAGGCCGTTGCCATTGCCAAAGGCGAGGCCGACCCGTCGACCTATCGTGTCCACCACTTCACCCCGCCGGACGTCGACGTCCGGGCCGCGCGCAAGGCATTGGGCATGACTCAGGAGGAATTCGCCCCGGTCGTCGGCGTCAGCGCCTCCGGCCTGCGGAAGTGGGAACAGGGCGTGCGCCAGCCCAACGGCGCTGCCCGCACCCTGATCCGCGTGATCGAACGCGAGCCGGAGGCGGTGAAGCGAGCCCTGTCGGGCAGCTGACTGCGACCCTCGGACCAAGTCGAGGACGGGCATGACGATTTGGGGGAAGTCGAGTTTGGAGACACCCCCCATTCCCGCCCGTGACACCGGGCCGGGCGCCGTCTATGACCATGGCACGAGGGACCGGGGCAGGGGAGCGGCGCGTGGTGCAGGACGGGGGCGTTCAGGCGGGGATCGAGCGGCCGGGGTTCATCCGGCGGCAATATGACCGGCTGATCCGGGCGGCGCATGGGCCGCGGGCGCAGTGGACGCTGGCCGGCGTGTCCTTCGCCGAAAGCTCGTTCTTCCCGATCCCGCCCGATGTCGTGCTGATCCCGATGATGCTCGCCAATCCACGGCGGGCGTGGTGGCTGGCGGGGCTGTGCACCGTGGCCTCGGTTGTGGGGGGGCTGGTCGGCTACGCCATCGGCTATTTCCTGTTCGAGACGGTCGGCTCCTGGCTGATCAACCTCTACGGGCTGCAGGCCGGGTTCCACGAGTTCCAGCAGAAATACGCCGAATGGGGCAGTTGGATCATCCTGGCCAAGGGGGTCACGCCGATCCCCTACAAGCTGGTGACCATCACCAGCGGCGTCGCCCAGTTCCCGATCGTGCCCTTCATCCTGTCCTCGATCGCCTCGCGCGGCCTGCGCTTCTTCCTGATCGCGGTGCTGATGCGGATCTATGGCGAGCAGGTGCGGTACTATCTCGAGAAGTACCTGAACTGGGCTTTTTGGGGCTTCCTGCTGCTCGTCGCCCTCGGCTTCGCGGTGATGACCCAGGTGTGAGGGCCGCCGAACCGCGGAGAGTCCGGCCATGACCGTGCAAGCCATCCTCCTCCCGGTCTTCGCGCAGGTGGCGCTGATCTTCCTGCTGGCGGTGTGGCTGCTGCGGGAGCGCGTCGGCGCGCTGCGGCGGGGCGAGGTGCATCCGCGCGACATCATCCTCGGCCAGCCGGCCTGGCCGGCGCGGGCCACCCAGGTCTCGAACAGCTTCCGCAACCAGCTGCAGCTGCCGCTGCTGTTCTTCGTGCTGGTGATCCTGGCGATGATGACGAAGAAGGCGGATCTGCTGTTCGTGGTGATGTCCTGGCTGTTCGTCGCCAGCCGGATCCTGCATGTGGCGGTGCACACCGGCGCGAACCGCCTGGGCCCCCGCTTCGGCGTCTATGCCGCCGGCTTCGTGCTGCTGCTGGCGATGTGGCTGATCTTCGCCCTGCGCATCGTGCTGGCCGGGGTCGAGCCGGTGTGATTCCGACGGCACCCCGGAATAATCTCGACGATGGCTTGACGCTTGTCTGACAAGTGGTAGCGTCGCGGTATACGGAATGTCAGGGGAGGGGGCGCATGTCGTTTCTGCCACGCATATCGATTCTGCCGGGCCTGTCGATTCTGGCCGCCGCTATGGCCGTCAGCCTGGCCCTGCCGGCCTTCGCCGAGGATGCGGCGACGCAGGCGGCCGCCCAGATCCAGGCGGTGCGGGACAGCGCCGCCTACAAGACCGCCGTCGAGCATATCGACCGGAACTACGATCCCTATGTCGCGGAAGGGATTCGCCTGGTCGAGATTCCGGCCCCGCCCTTCAAGGAGGAGGCGCGGGGGAAGGCCTATGCCGAGCTGTTCAAAAGCGCCGGCCTGGCCGAGGTCGAGATCGACGAGGAGGGCAATGTCCTCGGGCTGCGCAAGGGCACGGGCACCGACGACCGCGTCGTCGTGGTCTCCGCCCATCTCGACACCGTGTTCCCGGAAGGCACCGACGTCACCGTGCGGCGCGACGGCACCCGGCTGAACGCCCCCGGCGTCAGCGACGACACCTTCAGCCTGGCCGCGTTGCTGGCCTATATCCGCGCCATGGATTCGGCCGGGATCAAGCACGAGGAGACCATCCTGTTCGTCGGCACGGTCGGCGAGGAGGGCTTGGGCGACCTGCGCGGCGTGCGCCACCTGTTCACCGAGGGCAAGTACAAGGACCGCATCAAGGCCTTCTTCTCGATGGAGGGCGGGTCGGCGAACACGTTCACCAATCAAGGCGTCGGGTCGAAGCGCTACCGCATCGCCTTCAAGGGGCCGGGCGGCCACAGCTTCGGCGCCTTCGGCCTGGTCAATCCGAGCTATGCGCTGGCCGAGGCGATCTCGCTCCTGGCCCGGACGGAGGTTCCGACCGACCCGAAGGTGACCTACAATGTCGGCGTGCTGAAGGGCGGCACTTCGGTCAACTCGATCCCGATCGAGGTGTCGATGGAGGTCGACATGCGGTCCGGCGACGCCGCGGAGCTGGCCAAGATGGAGCAGCGCCTGCTGGACATCATCCAGCAGGCGGCGGACACCGAGAACTTCGCCCGCTCCACCAAGGAGGGCAAGATCACGGTCGAGGCCACGGTGATCGGCGACCGGCCGGCGGGCACCATCGCCGAGACCGAGCCGCTGTTCCAGCTGGCCAAGGCGTCGATCGTGGCCGCGGGCTACGAGTTCAAGGGGCCGCGCGAAGGCTCGAACGATTCCAACATCCCCTGGAGCCTCGGCATCCCCGCCGTGACCCTGGGCAAGAACGGGCCGAACACCAATGGCCGGGCGCATTCGCTCGACGAATGGCTCGACATCGAGAAGGAGCCGATGGTCAAGGGCATGGCGACCAGCCTGGCGACCATCCTGGCCGCCGCCGGGATGCAATAGGGCCCGTCATCGACGGAGGGCACCGGAATGATCACGCGACGCGGATTGTTCACCCGAACCCTGACCGCCGGGCTGGCGGCGCTGACGCTCGCCGGCCGGCGGGGCCGGGCCGAGGAGCCGCGAATCCGCATGTTCCAGCTCTACGGCCGGGACATGAGCTTTTCGCCCAAGGCGCAGACCCTGGCCGGGACGCGGGTCTCGATCCAGGGCTTCATGGCGCCGCATCTGAAGGTCGATTCCGACTTCTTCATCCTGTCCAACGCGCCGGTCGAGACCTGCCCGTTCTGCGCCTCCGAGGGCGACTGGATCGACAGCATCGTCTTCGTCCGGATGCGCGAGCGGGAGGAGGCGGTGGACCCCGGCGCGCTGATCGTCGCCGCCGGCGTGCTGGAGATCGGCCCGGCCACCGATGCCGCCACCGGCTTCGTCAGCCGGGTGCGGCTGGTCGACGCGACCTTCGCGCTGTCGTGATGCCGGATGCCGCCGGGCCGCCGGATGCCGCCGGGCCGCCGGAGCTGACGGCCCGCGGCATCTCCGCCCGCTTCCGCGACCGCACCGGCGCGCCGCTCGAGGCGCTGCGGTCGGTCTCGGCGCGCTTCCCGGCCGGCCGCCTGACCGTCGTGGTCGGGCCGTCCGGCTCGGGCAAGACCACCTTGATCCACACCCTGGCCGGGATCGTCCGGCCGGCCGAGGGCGAGGTCGGTTTCGCCGGCACGGTCGTCAGCGGCCTCGCCGAAGGCGCGCGCGACGCCTGGCGCCGCCGGCAGTGCGGGCTGGTGTTCCAGCAGTTCCGGCTGGTGGAGGAGCTGGGGGCGCTGGCCAACGTCACCCTGCCGGCGCTGTTCTCG